>JAZOPP010000030.1:0-19304 GCA_045655625.1 Acutalibacteraceae bacterium | reverse complement strand
TAAGTTTTACGACGTTGACGGCAGCCCCGAAGAATTTCTGGCAGGCGTTGCGGCATGGGGCGGCCCACTCGCCTATGCCGAGGATTATTATAAAACCTTTTGTGAATATATCCTGCGCCGCAAGCCCGATATAATCGGTCACTTCGATTTGCTGACAAAATTCGATGATTTAAATGCAGGCGGTCTTGGTGTGCTGCCCGAATACCGCGAGATGGCAAAAAGGTATGCCAAAATCGCCGCAAAGGCTGAATGCATATTCGAGGTGAATACCGGCGCCATTGCGCGCGGCTACCGCAAAACGCCCTACCCGAGCGCCGAAATTTTACACACCCTTAAAAAAGAGGGCGCCAAAATTATGCTAAATTCCGACTGCCACCACGCCGATAACCTCACCTGCCATTTTCCTGAAGCGCGCGCCATAATTCGTGACGCGGGCTTTAAAGAAATCTGGCATTTAAAGGGCGGCAGGTTTATATCCGAAGCCATATAAAAGCGATACCTGCCCTGTGGCAGGTATCTTTTTGGTGCAAAACTCTACGCATCGTAGAGTTTTGGGGTGAAAAACTCTTAAAACTCTGCCAAATGCATATCTTTTAGGTAGGTTTACTTGGGCGACTTTTTAAATTATAATATCCTTGAAATGAGGTGCTTTTATGGATGCCAAAATAACAGGCGCACTTATTGCCGAGCTTCGCCATGCTGCGGGACTTACTCAAGCCGCGCTGGCAAAAAAGCTGAACGTTAGTGATAAAACTGTAAGCAAATGGGAGAGCGGTCTCGGCTATCCCGAGATAACACAGTTTCCCATCCTCGCGGCGCTTTTCGGCGTTTCGGTTGATTACTTGCTCACGGGCGACCGCAACGGTATTACCGTGGCGGGCAGCATTATCGTTGATTCGGTTAAAAACATTTCCACCTTCCCCGAAAAGGGAATGCTATCCATAATTTCAAGCGTGCAAAAGGCGGCGGGCGGCTGCGCTCCCAACACCGCTATCGACCTCACCCGCATCGACCGTTCGATTCCCGTTTCGGTTGCGGGCTGCGTGGGCGATGATGATAACGGCAGCTTTATAACCGGCGTTATGCAGAAAAACGGGGTTAACACCGGCAGCATCACCGTAACGAGCGAGGTGCCCACCTCCTTCAGCGACGTTATGAGTCTGCAAAGCGGTGAGCGAACCTTTTTCAGCTTCCGCGGCGCTAACGACGTTTTCTCGCCCGAGCACATAAATATTTCCGCCTTAAAGTGCAAAATTTTGCATATCGGCTATATCCTCATGCTGCGAAAATTCGATTCGCCCGATGAGGAGTTTGGCACCGTTATGGCACGCTTTTTGCACGACGTGCGCGAGCGCGGAATCAAAACCTCGATAGACGTTGTATCAAGCAGCGATGAGGACTATAAAGCAACCATCATACCCGCCCTCAAATATGCAGATTACGCCATAATGAACGAGGTTGAAAGCGGAATGCTTACCGACCTGCCCGCCTATGATGCGGACGGCGCGCTACTTATAGATAACGTTCGCAAAACCATGGAATTCATGGCAGAATGCGGCGTGCGCGAAAAGGTTATTATCCACTGCAAGCAGTGCGGCTTCTGCCTTGATACACAAAGCGGCGATTTCACCGTGGTGCCCTCGCTGGATATCCCCGCCGAGGAAATCAAGGGCAGCGTTGGCGCGGGGGACGCTTATTGCGCAGGTTGCCTCTATGCACTCTATAACGGCTTTGATGATAAAAAAATGCTGGAGTTTGCCTCCGCATCGGCGGCGTGCAACCTCTTCTCCGAGAACGCAACCGACAGTATGCGCTCGGCCGCCGAGATAGAAAAGTTATCGACCGTTTATAAACGAAAAGAAATATAACATCCCGCCAAAAAGGAGCAACACTTATGTTAGTTAATCTTGAATCTGTTTTATCCGATGCGCAGAAAAACCACTATGCGATTGGCCTTTTTAACACCACCGATACCGATATGCTCGAGGCTGTTATCTCGGCTGCAGAGGAACTGCGCTCACCCGTTATCATCGGCACGGCAGAGGTGCTGCTGCCCTATGGTGAACTAAAGCTCATCGCACCCGCTATGGTTGCTGCCGCCAAGCGCGCAAGCGTTCCCGTTGTGGTGCATTATGACCACGGTCTGACCCGAGAGCGTTGCGTTGAAGCTATCGACCTCGGCTTCTCGAGCATTATGTTTGACGGTTCGGCAGGCGATACCGAGGAAAACCTTAAAAACACCGCCGAGATAGTTCGCTATGCACACGAGCGCGGAGTTACGGTTGAGGGCGAAATCGGCCACGTTGGCGAGGCTTCCGCGGGCGATGGCGACTCAAGCGATATGTACACAACTCCCAAGGAGGCTATCGATTTTGTGAATGCCACGGGTGTTGATGCGCTGGCAATAGCCATCGGCACGGCTCACGGCGCTTATAAGAGCAAGCCGAAGCTTGATATCGAGCGATTAAAGGAAATCCGCGCCAGCCTTAATACTCCGCTGGTGCTTCACGGTGGCTCGGGTCTCTCGGATGATGATTTCAAAAACACCATTCGCGAGGGCATTGCCAAGGTGAATATTTTCACCGATATCTGCGTTGCAGGCATCGAAGGTGCCGCAGAGGGAATAAACAAAAACCTATCTTATCTCGATATGCGCAACCTAAAGGTGGGAAAAATGAAAGAAGCCGCCAAGAAAAAGATGCAGCTTTTCGGCTCTGCCGGCAAGTGCTGATTGATTTTTAAGGCTATAAAGAGTATAATGCAATTTAGAGGTGTTATTATGAAACGAACCCTTTGCATTATACTCTTTGTTTTATTTTCTCTGTCGATTTGCGGCTGCGGTCGCAAAACGATTTATTTTGATGAGGAACTCAAGGAGGAGGAGCAGTTTTTAAAACAGGCTACCTCCCATTTCCCCCTATCCCTCACCTGCGGAAGCGAATATAGCAACTGGAGCACCACCCTCGAAATTGCGGAGGATGGCAGCTTTATTGGCGAATATCTCTATCCCGATTATTCCGACCGAGGCGACGGCTTCGAAAACGGAACCTTTTACGTCTCTAACTTTTCAGGTGAATTCGGCAACTATGAAATAGTGAACGACTACACCATAACGCTCTCGATTTATAACCTCACCACCGAAAAGCAAAAGGATGAGGAGTGGCTGGACGTTGCCACCGCATCGCGCTATGTGGCGGTCGACCCGAGCGCTATAACTGAGGATGAAAAGGGTTATACGCTTTATACCCCGTCAGCCCCTAAGGCCGCCGTTCCGGGTGAGGTTGTCGGCGCGTTATCCTACGGCACCAGCGATATGATAGACGTTTATGCGCTGGTTTGCAACAGCACGGGTGAAGTATTTGTTGAGCCTTCATCCGATTTTGGTCCTATTTTTTAATTTGCACTAAAGGAGAGCAGCTATGCCCTTTTTACCCATCACAAAAAAGGAGATGTCCGCCCTTGGGTGGGAGCGCCCCGATTTCGTAATCGTTACGGGCGATGCTTACGTTGACCACCCCTCCTTCGGCACCGCCATAATCTCGCGCGTGCTGGAGAGCGAGGGCTTTAAGGTTTGCATTTTGCCGCAGCCGAGAAGCGATAGCGACTATGCCCGTTTTGGCGAGCCGCGACTCGGCTTCCTCGTAAACGGCGGCAACATAGATTCCATGGTGGCGCACTATACCGCCGCCAAGAAGCGCCGCAGTGACGACGCCTACACCGCAGGCGGCAAAAGCGGCGCACGCCCCGACCGCGCAGTTATAGTTTATTCCAAAGCGATAAGGCGTCTTTTCCCCTCTGCCGCCATCGCAATAGGCGGACTTGAGGCTTCGCTTCGCCGCTTTGCACATTACGATTATTGGGATGACCGCGTTCGCCCCTCGATCCTCATCGATTCGGGAGCCGACCTTTTAATGTATGGCATGGGTGAAAAGCACGTGGTGGAAATTGCCAAACGGCTGGACGCAGGCGAAAATATCCGCGAGCTGCACGATATAAAAGGCACCTGCTATGCGGTGCCAACCAAGGAATATAAGCCGATGCCCGTTAAGGAGTGCCCCTCGTTTGAGGCGGTTGCGGCCGACACTCCTCAGGGCAAGCGCCTTTATGCCGAGAGTTGCCTTATCCAGCAGCGCGAGCACGATGCAGTGCGCGGCAAAACGGTTATTCAGCGCCACGGGGATAAAATCCTCGTGCAGAATCCGCCCCACGAACCGCTTAATGAGAGCGAGATGGATGCGGTTTATTCCCTGCCCTTTATGCGCGATTATCACCCCTCCTATGAGGCACTCGGCGGAGTGCCCGGCATTGAGGAGGTTAAGTTCTCGATAATTCACAATCGAGGCTGCTTCGGCGCCTGCAACTTCTGCTCGCTGGCATATCACCAGGGCAGGCGAATCAGCTGCCGCAGCCACGAATCGGTTTTGGCAGAGGCCAAAAAGATTACCGAAATGCCCGATTTTAAGGGCTACATTCACGACGTTGGCGGTCCCACCGCCAATTTCCGCCAAAGCGCCTGTGCCGCGCAGGCTAGCCGCGGAGTTTGCGGCGATAAAAAATGCATGGCACCTGAGCTGTGCCCCGCCATAAAGCCCGACCACAGTGATTATCTTTCGCTCCTGCGAAAGCTTCGCTCATTGCCCAAGGTTAAAAAGGTGTTTATCCGCTCGGGTATTCGGTTCGATTATCTCATAGCCGATGAAAACGAGGATTTCTTTAAAGAGCTTGTTGCCCACCACGTGAGCGGTCAGCTTAAAGTAGCGCCCGAGCACTGCTCGGCAAACGTTCTAAAGCGCATGGGCAAGCCGAACATTTCGGTTTATAACCGATTTAAAAAGCGTTTTTACGAGCTAACCGAAAGCATAGGCAAAAAGCAATATCTAGTGCCTTATTTAATGTCTTCTCACCCCGGCAGCACCGCAAACGATGCTATCGAGCTTGCGCTTTTCCTTAAAAAGGAGGGGCTGCATCCCGAGCAGGTGCAGGATTTTTATCCCACACCCGGCACCGTTTCAACCTGCATGTTCTATACGGGGCTCGACCCCTACACAATGGAAGAGGTCTACGTTCCGCGTACCGCCGAGGAAAAGGCGGAGCAGCGCGCGTTGCTGCAATATTTCCGCCCCGAAAACCGTGATAAGGTGCTTCGTGCTCTGAAAAAGGCGGGAAGGCACGACCTTATCGGCACGGGCAAGGGCTGCCTTGTGGCTCCGCCCGCAGGCGCACGCCCGCAGGCAAAGCAAAACAAAAAACCTGCGCCCAAAAACCGCAGGAAAAAATATTAAAATTCTTGAGGAGGATTTTTTATGAAAAAACTATTAGCACTCACACTTGCACTTCTTATGGTGTTCTCGCTTGTTGCCTGCGGCGGCGATAAAGCCGACAAAAAGGATGACACACCCTCGGGCGATAAATCCTCTTTCGCATTCGGCAAGGTTAGCGGAACAACCTATGAAAACGAATTTATAGGCGTTGGTTGCACCCTTCCTTCGGATTGGCTCTTCTATTCCGAAGAGGAAATCATTGAAGCTAACAACCTCGTTGTTGACAGTTTAGACGGCGATATTAAGGATATTATTGAAAGCGCAACCGTTCTTTATGATATGTTTGCACAATCGCCCACAGGCCAAAACAATGTTAATGTTGTTCTTGAAAAGGTTCCGCAAATCAAGCTTGACACCCTTAATATAAAACAAAACTTCGAGCTTTTGCTCCCCACCCTTAAGGCGACCTACGAGCAAATAGGCTTCACCGATATTAACGCCTCTGTTGTTAATAAAACCATCGGCGGCAAGGAGCTTCCCACCGCGGTTATGACAGCTAACGCCGCAGGACAGCAGGTTAAAATGTATCAGTTTGCGGTTAAATGCGATGGTTTCCTCGCAAGCATCACCGTAACTGCATTTAGCGGCGATGCCGATGCTTTGCTGAACACTTTCTATTTCCTATAATAAAAACAAACCCCCGACCTTAAGTCGGGGGTTTTTATTTTAGAAAAACTTCTTTAAGATAGCTTCAACTATCTGACGGCTGGCGGTGCCATCACCATAGGGGTTAACGGCGTGCGCCATTTTATCGTATTCTGCCGAATCGGTAAGCAGGGTATCTACAATGCTGAATATATCCTCTTTTTTGGTGCCTGCAAGCTTTAAGGTGCCTGCCTCAACACCCTCGGGACGCTCAGTGGTATCGCGCAGAACAACAACAGGCTTGCCGAGCGAGGGGGCTTCCTCTTGGATTCCGCCGCTATCGGTTAAGATAAGGTGGGCGGCGTTCATAAAGTTGTGGAAATCGAGCACGTCGAGCGGAGAGATAAGGCGAACCTTATCACAGTCGCCCAGCACTTCATTGGCGGTGTTAACAACTATCGGGTTCATATGAACGGGATAGATAACCTTGATATCGGGGTGCTTTTCTATCACTTCGCGAATTGCCGAGAACATATCGCGCATAGTGTCGCCCAAATTCTCGCGGCGGTGCGCGGTGAGGAGAATTAAGCGGCTATCCTTTGCCCATTCGAGCGCTTCGTGGGTATAGTCCTCACGAACGGTGGTGCCGATAACGTCGATAGCGGTGTTGCCCGTTACGAAAATGCTATCCTCGGGCACGTTCCAGGCAAGGAGGTTATTTTTGCTCTTTTCGGTGGGAGCAAAGTTAAAATCTGCCACCAGCGAGATAAACTGGCGGTTTATCTCCTCAGGGAAGGGGGAATATTTGTTATAGGTGCGAAGACCTGCCTCAACGTGGCCAACGGGAATCTGGCGATAAAATGCTGCCATTGCCGAAACGAACGCAGTGGTGGTATCACCATGGACCAAAACGAGGTCGGGCTTTTCCTCCTCCATAACGCTATCGAGCGCGGTGAGCGCCGAGGAGGTAAGCGAAGCGAGGGTCTGACCCTGCTTCATAAGGTTTAAATCGCGGTCGGGTACTATTGAAAAAATCTCCAGCACCTGGTCGAGCATCTGGCGGTGCTGCGCAGTTACGCAAACAACCGTTTCGATTTTATCCTCGTGCTTTTTGAGCTCCTTAACAAGAGGAGCCATTTTTATCGCTTCGGGGCGTGTGCCGAAGACGGTCATTACCTTAATTTTTTTCATTTTTCTTCCTCGCTTCCCTTTTTATCAACGAGAAGAACTTCACGTTGTTGCGATAAAATCTGCCAAGGCGCTTAGGCTCGCACATAATGCGATAAAGCCACTCGCAATTAAGCTTTATAAAAAGCTTGGGTGCGCGCTTTTTGCTGCCCGAGAGTACGTCGAGCGAGCCGCCGATGCCTATAAACACGCCCTTTTGGAAATCGGGCAGGTTTTTATAAATAAGTATTTCCTGGCGCGGAATGCCGAGCGCCACGAAGCAGAGGTCGGGTTTTTTCTCCTTCATATCAGCAAAGACCTCATCATCCTTGTTGGTATAGCCGTCGCGAAGACCAACTATGTTGAGTCCCGAATATTTTTCCTCTATCTGCGCGCGAAGCATATCGAGCACCTCGGGCTTGGAGCCATAGAAATATGCCGAGAGTTTTCTCTCGCTGCCAAGCTGCAGCAGATGTTCAACCGTTTCAACACCGGTCACGCGGCCGTTCGGCTGCTTCTCTGCATATTTTGCCGCCTTAACAATGCCGATTCCATCAGCGGTTATGATGGTTTCTTTATCGGTAAGCAGCTTATAAAACTCCTCGTTTCTGCCGCCGTGCATAAAGGTTTCGGGGTTGGCGGTTACGATAAAGGTTTTTTCTTCTCTTTCGATTTTTGCATCGAGCAGCTCGAAAAATTCATCGCGTGAGCCGCAATATAGATTTTCAAAATATTCTATCATTTTTTCTCCTCTGTTTCCTCGCTGATGAGATAGCGCGGACGCGCTTTGCTCTCAAGATATATCTTGCCGACGTATTCGCCTATGATGCCGATGCTCAGCAGCTGAATGCCGCCTAAAAAGCAAACTATCGAAACGGTGGATGCCCAGCCCGAAACGGCGTCGTTTAATAAATAGGCAACAATCGACCAAACAATTCCCGCAAACGATGCGAGCGTTACCAAAAAGCCAAGCGCGGTTACCAGCCTTATCGGCTTGGTGGAGAGGCTTGTGATGCCATCGAGCGCGAGTGCAAGCATCTTGCGGAAGGGGTAATGGCTTTTGCCTGCAAGTCGCGGTGTGCGGTCATAAAACACGCTGGTGCTCTTAAAGCCTACCAGCGGCACCATTCCGCGCAGAAAAATGTTAACCTCTTTATATTCCGAGAGACCCTCAAGTGCACGCTTGGACATTAAGCGGTAATCGGCATGGTCATACACCGTTTGAGCGCCCATACCCTTCATCAGCTTATAAAAGCCGCGGGCGGTGGTGCGTTTGAAAAAGCTATCGCTCTTTCTGGAATCGCGAACACCGTAAACCACGTCGTAGCCCTCGTGGAATTTCTTTATCATCTCGCGAGATGCGTTTATATCGTCCTGACCGTCGCAATCGATGCTTATGGTAACGTCGGCGCGGTCCTTGGCATACATAAGTCCGCACAGCAGGGCGTTCTGATGGCCGCGGTTGCGTGAAAGGCTGATGCCCTTGAAATATTCATCTTCTTTTGCCAGCTTTTCGATTATCTCCCAGGTTTTATCGCGGCTGCCATCGTTAACAAACAGAATGCGGCTCTGGTCGCTTATCAGCTCGTCATTTATCATGCCGAGCAGCGCCTCGCGAAACATTGGCGCGGTGACGGGAAGCACCTCTTGCTCGTTATAGGCAGGGATAACAAAATAAAGAACAGGCTTCATCTTTTCTCTCCTTAATTGCTATAAGAAAATTATACCATCTAAAATAACTTTTTTCAACATTATAAATTAAAGCCCTCTTCCATCTGGAAAAGGGCGTTTTTTACTTCTGCGGACGGGTTGTGTAGGGCGCGAATTCTATGCGGATGAAATATCCCCTCGGATGGTTGCAAACGGGGCAAACAGGCGGCGCAGCCTTAAGATTCACAATATTGCCGCAGTTTAAGCACATCCACTCGCACTCCACGTCGGATACGAACAGCTTATCCTCGCGAAGCAGCTGAGCGATCAGCGCAAAGCGGTCAGCGTGGGTGCGCTCGATTTCGCCTATCTGGCGGAACTTGGCGGCAACCTCCATAAAGCCCTCCTGCTGTGCCACCTCGCCAAACTCACGATAAACGCATTCAAACTCCTCGTTTTCGTTGTGGGTTGCGGCATCGAGCAAATCGCAAAGCGAATTGGAGATATCTACGGGATAGGAGCCGTCGATTTCGATATTCTCGCCCGAGAGTTCGCCAAGCAAATTATAAAATACCTTGGCGTGCTCACATTCCTGGTCTGAGGTGAACTTAAACACTGCCTCAACAACGTAGTTTTCCTGCGCTGCGGCAGCCTCGGCGGCAAAGGAATAACGATTGCGCGCCTGGCTCTCGCCTGCAAAGGCACGCATTAGGTTTTCTTTTGTTTTGCTATCTTTAAAATTTTTCATAAAAATCCCTCCTGCGGTTATCTTTGCCACGGGAGGGATTTTTTATTCAAGGGAGCGTTTATTTTTCGCTTAAATACTTCTTTATAGTGAAGATGGCGGGTGCGCAGAAAACAACGCCAAGGCCAACTATTGTTCCGCCGAAGATGCCAACGATGGCGGCAACCAAATCAGCAACGCCGTAAACCGGGATAAAACCACGGCAAACCTTGAAACCAACAAGACCAACCTTAACGGGGAAGCCCATAAGCTTTAAGGGGCAAACGGTGAGTGCGCTGAGCATTCCGATTACCATCATAGCCGCACCGATTAAAATGCCGATGCCGCCTGCGGCGCAAAGTAGAACGCCAACGGTGGATAGGATGGGAAGGAAGTAACGGGTGATTGCAAGTGCTTCGAGAACCGATGCTTTTTCCTTTATGGTGATTACCTCTTTGATTTCTGCCTGATTGTTTAATACTGCTGTGTTTGTCATTTTGAATTCCTCTTTCTTTTTTAAAAATTTTTCTTTCTTTTCGAGGGCTTTTCTCTCGCCTTCTGATAATAGGTGCCAAACCGTTTTGGTTTGGTTTTATATTTTTGAAAAAATTTTAAAAAATTTTTTGGGTAGGTTTTTAGGGTATAAAAAACCACCCATCAAGGGTTTGATGGGTGGGTCCTTTTAAAGCTTATTTAACGCCAAAGCGTTTTCTTATTTTGCCGGGCATTGAGGTGCTCTTTAAAATGCCAAGTTCGGAAGAGAGCTCATCGAGAATGCCGTTTGCCAGCTTCGAGGGGATAAAGCCGTTCTTCTCAGCCTTGAACAATTCGCCGAACCACGGAGCGTATTCATCGAGATCCTCAACGTTGGTTCCCTTATCGAATGGCAGCGGACGGTCATAGCCGTTAGCGGTTAAGGTCTTGTTGGTATACATAAGGAGGCGAACGTCATCCTCTTTATAAAGGCCCTCGGCACGCTTATTGAACACGCCCTTGATTTTAACCTTGCGGTTAGCATCGATTACGCCATCAATCGGGCAGGGCTTATAATCATCTTCGAACACCATCCAGGAAGAAAAATCAACCGTTACCGTAGTGCCGAGAATCGAGTCGTCCTGCTTTTTAACTTCAATATCCTGATAGAAGAAGCGAAGATCCTCCGCGCTATAAACGTGATAGTGCTTGGTATAGAGTGTGTCCTTATCGTGGGCAGGCTTCTTGGCAACAACTATCTGTCTTTTCTCTTGGTCAACAAAAATTCTATCATAAAAAGAATCCTGAATATTGAATGCCTCGAGCTTTTTCTGGTTCTCGTTAAAGCGTTCAATCTTGCTTAAAAACTGCTCGTAGGTGTGAACAGAGTTATCAAAATAATCGCCTGCTAAATCGGCACACTCGGTGCAAAGATACTTCTTATCGGCAGTTTTGGTTCTACCCATAACGCCGCATTCCTTACCACAATGTACGCAAACCTGCTTGTCAAATAATCCCATTTTTAATTCCTCCAAAAGTAATTTTTTTGTGGAGCGTTTCCCGCCCTCTGCTAATAGGTGCCACCGCGCTGCGGTTCGGTTTTATATTTTTGAAAATTTTTAATAAAGAAGAATTCCGCCGGAGGAGGTTTTTTCGATTTCCTCCTTTAGCTTGGTTTTGCCCTTAACGGTTATGTTGCTTATCATAAAGAAGCAGTTATCATACTCGATTGGGTTGGCATCGATTATAATCTCGCTGCCGTGTAGGTTGCTGCCGTTGCTTAAAAAGCTGCGTGCAAAGGTGCTGTCCATAAGCAGCACGCTCTCGGGGATTCGGGGCGCCTTTTGCAGCGAATCGCAATCCTGGAAGGTGTTGTTCATATCGATAACGCCGTTTGGTATCTCGGGCGCCTCCAAAAGCGATCCACAGCCCATAAACGCACCTGATATGCAGGTAACGCCTTTGGGTATGGGCGGCGCGTATTTCATGTTTTCACAATTGTGATAGGTGGTTGCCATGCAGGTGAGCGGCGTATCGCCTATCTTTTCAAGCGGCGGAGCATATTCCTCCAGCGATTTATCGTTTGCTGTGGCGCGCCAGCCGAGCGCATCGCAAGTGCTACCGCCGAACAGATGCATGCGTTTGTTGCTGTATTCATAGGTATAATCACCATATACGTAGCAATCACCCTCCTGCGGAGCGGGGAACTTATCGCCGCTCTTTAAGATAATCTCCTCTCGCGTTTCGGGGTCCTGCGTGCGGTATTCGCCGCCCGCGGGGATTTTACTTGCGCCCGATGAACCGAACAGCGCCTCGATTACCGTTACCTTTTCGCCATCCTTGCTTATCACCTTGGGCATCGACACCGCAGTACCAACCAATATAGCACCCGCAAGACAAGCGGCGGCTATTTTTGCACCTATGCCGATACCTGCCGCGGTTGCGACGGTGCCTGCAGCGGCACCGAGCGACACACCCGAAGCAGCCTCGACCGCCGTTTTTGCACTCTGCACCGCGGCGGCAGGAGCCGAAAAGCCTGCCTTCTCGGATCCGAAAAGCCAACCGAAGAAGGGGAAGAACGCAAAGCCGTGCAGCTTGATATCGTTTTCCTTCTCGTATTCCTCAACCTTAGCCTTTATTGCCTTGCGCGCATAGTTTAAGCGACTTTTAACGGTGCCTTCGGATACGCCTTGAATCTCGGCTATCTGCGAGACCGATAATTCATCGAAATAATACATCATAACCGCGCTGCGCTGTTCCTCCGAGAGGGTATCCAAAAAATCGAGTATTATCTTTTTGAAGTCCTTGCGGTCGAGCGCTTCATCGGGAATGAACTCGGCAGATTCCTCTTTAAGGGTATCAAAAACACTGCCGCCCTCTTCATCCTCATCAAGCACTATATCCTTCTTCTTGCGGAAATAGCGCGTGCACTGGAAAAAGGTTATCTGCCTGCACCATGCAGGGAACGCAACGGGGTCGCGCAGCTCGCCTATCTTGGAGAAAACCTCGATCAAGGTCTCCTGCGTTATATCGGCCGCGAGGGTTTCATCCTTCACCGTCTTGAGCGCGAAATAATAAACGTCATTATATATTTCGGCAAAAAATTCGTTTGCCGCATCGCCATCGCCGTTTTGCACAGCGGTTATCAGCTTTATTTGTCTTTCTTTTTCCATATTTCCCCCAAAAACATTTTAAAGTAATTCCTCGTTATAAACGGCGCGCGAGCCGCCTATGAATTTTGGCCTTGTGCGTGCCGCAACCAGCAGCGCCGAACCTATTTTGTTGTGTTCAAGGCGCAGCGGTACTGCGACCGACTTTAAATGCATTCCTATGAGCGTGAGACCTATATCTATTCCTGCATCGGCACGGATGGATTCAACCACTACGGGATTTTCAAATCCGCGATACGCGCAGGTTGCCAGCGAGCCGCCTGCCTTAGGCTGGGGAACAACGTTCACCTCATCGTATCCGCGAGCCGCTTCGCGCTCGGTCACGATTGCGCGGTTTAAATGCTCGCAGCACTGCACGGCAAGGAAAAGCCCTGCCGCCTTTGCTTCCTCATAAAGGCCCTGCCAGATGGCAGCCGCCGTTTCGGGGCTCGAATCGGTTCCTATTCTCGCGCCGATAACCTCACTTGTGGAGCAGCCGATAACAACGGTATCGCCAGCCGAAAGTTTTGCTTTTTCTATAAGCTCAGCCATCGCCGCGCGCGTTTCAAGATATATCTTTTCATTCATACGTATCGCCTCTTTTTTACATTATATAACAAAATGGTTAATATTGCAATCGCAACCCGAAGGGTTCTTTCTATCGCGCCGCGATTGTTCTTTTCGAGTCTCATCGTCTTTTTTTCACCAATAAAAAAGACCACTCAAGGTACCAATATTGCTTTATCAAATAATGCACCGACTCGCTCGGCGGCGCTGCCCGCCTGCCGCCGACACGCACCCGAACACCGAAACAACCCACCGGGTTGTTTCTATCGCTCCGCGATTGTTCTTTTCGAGTCTCATCGTCTTTTTCCCGCCAACAAAAAACCACCCCGCGGTGCTAATATTGCTTTATCAAACAATGGGTCGACTCGCTCGGCGGCGCTGCCCGCCTGCCGCCGACACGCACACGGGCAACATAACAGTCCACCGGACTGTTATTCTCGCTTTGCTCGTGCCCTTTTCGAGTCTCATCGTCTTTTTCCCACCAACAAAAAACCACCCCGAAGGGTGGTTTTTGTTGGTGGAGACGATGAGACTCAAACTCACTACCTCTACAATGCGAATGTAGCGCTCTACCAGGTGAGCTACGCCCCCGTATGCGGCGCGGCTGCGCCGTTTTTATATTTCGATTATCTGCGGAACGTGCTTGACGTGCGGCAAAAAGACCTCGAGCAAATCCTTCGTTTTCATTTTAAGGGTTGAAGTGTTGATGCAGGGATGGCAACGGATAAACTCGCCGTTTGCAACGTCGCTGTCGATAACCAGCTTCACACGGTTTTCGTTATCATTTTTAAGCGCCATAACGGTTACCGAGCCGGGGGTTACGCCGAGCATTCTTTCCATATCCTCCGCAGAGGCAAAGGAGAGGCGCGAAACGCCCAGCTTTTTAGAAACGTCGGCCGTGCGGAACGGCTTTTCGCCCACCATCATTATCATATAGAAATCGGTTTTTTGGCGGTTGCAAACCAGCAAATTCTTGCAAATTCCAACGCCTATAACCTTTTCAACCTCAAGGCAAGCCTCGATGGTGTCGGCTGCGTCGTGGTCAACGCGGCAAAACTCGATTCCAAGCTCTGAAAGCAGACTATAAACCGCCCGCTCTTTTTCAATTCGCTCGTCACAGTTTTGTGGTATGCCAACCTCTATCGGACTGATGTTCATTTTACTCTTCACTTCTCTTTATGTCAAGTTAAAATTATGCGCCCCAATACTTCCTGTCAAGGCTTCTGAACTGGATTGCCTGCATGATATGCGGCGTTTCAATTCGCTCGGCGCCGTCAAGGTCGGCTATCGTGCGAGCCACCTTAAGCAAACGGTCATACGCGCGGGCAGACAGCCCCATTCGCTCGAATGCGAGGCGCAGCGCTTTTTCAGCCTCGGGCGAAAGAATGCAATATTTTTCGAGCATTGCGGGGGTGAGCCTTGCGTTGCAGGTGATACCGCTACCCTTATAGCGCTCCTCCTGCAGCTTGCGCGCTCTGTTAACGCGCTCGCGAATGGAAGCAGAAGACTCCTCCTCACCCTTGGATTTCAGCGAATCGAAATCAATGGGCGGCACCTCAACGTGGATATCAAGGCGGTCGAGCATCGGGCCTGAAATCTTAGCAAGATAGCGCGATACCTGCTGACTTGAGCAGGTGCACTTTTTGGTGGGGTGACCGAAATATCCGCAGGGGCAGGGATTCATTGCGGCAACCAGCGTTATCGAGCAGGGATAGGTAAGCGTTCCTGCCACGCGCGAGATGGTAACCGTTCCGTCCTCCAGCGGCTGGCGGAGCGCCTCCATAACATCGCGGTTGAATTCGGGCAGCTCATCCAAAAACAATATTCCGTTGTGTGCGAGCGATATTTCGCCCGGGCGCGGCAGTTTACCGCCACCCGTCATACCTGCCGCCGAAACGGTGTGGTGCGGCGAGCGAAACGGGCGCACGCGGATAAGCGGAGTATCACGGCGCAGAGTGCCTGCGATGGAATGAATTTTAGTGGCGTCTATTGATTCTGCCATGGTCATCTCGGGCAGAATGGTGGGCAAGCGCTTGGCGAGCATGCTTTTACCTGCTCCGGGAGGGCCGATAAGCAACACGTTGTGTCCGCCTGCGGCGGCAACCTCAAGCGCTTTTTTGGCAACAGTCTGACCCTTGACCTCGGCAAAATCGAGCATCTCCACGGGCACGGTGAAAACCTCGGGCAAACGGGTGGCGGGAGTTAAGGTCTTTTCCCCTGTCAGATGAGCGTAAAGCTCGGCAACGGTTTTAACGCCGTATATGTTTATTCCCTCAACAACCGCCGCCTCGGCAGCATTGCTGTGCGGAACAAATAGGTTTTCTATTCCCCTCTTTTGCGCCTCAATAGCCATAGCAAGCAGACCGTTTATGGGGCGGACCTGACCATCGAGCGATACCTCACCCAAAAAGGCAGAGTTGTCGGTCTCACACTTGAGCTGCGAGGAGGCTTTGAGCAGCGCCACCAGCACGGGCAGGTCATAAATCGAGCCCTCCTTGCGCTTATCGGCAGGGGCAAGGTTTACAGTTATGCGGCTCACGGGGAACTTAAATCCGCAGTTCTTCATGGCCGAGCGAACACGGTCGCGCGATTCCTTAACTGCGGTGTCTGCAAGACCGACTATATCAAATGAGGGAAGCCCCGTTGCAATATCGGCCTCAACCTGCACGGGATAAGCCTCGATTCCAAAAAGACCAAAGCTTTGAACACGCGTAAACAAAAGAACTCCCCCCTTATCATTTAATAAGGTTATTATATAACAACCGCACCCAAAGGGCAACAAATTTTTGCTTGACAAGCGTAGGCACAAAACATATAATATTCTAAGCGACCAAACGAATGGAGAGTTGTCCGAGTGGTCGAAGGTGCAGCACTCGGAATGCTGTTGGGCGAAAGTCCTCTAGGGTTCGGATCCCTAACTCTCCGCCAATGATAAAAAGGTCTCCCAAACGGGAGGCCTTTTTATTATTATCGGGAAATGTTTTTAGGGATTCGAACAAGGAGGGAGCGCAAGCGGAAGAAAACAGTCCGGGGGACTGTTTTCGCCGACGTGGCAACGAGCGAAGCGAGGCGATAGGCGCAACAGCGCCGGGAAAACACTCAACTCTCCGCCTCTTGACAAGCTCGAAAAAATTCTCTACAATTATATATGAACAAACGTTTGCTCTAAAAATCAATCGAAAGGAAGTACTACAATGGGCATATTAGATGCCATTTTTTCAGCAGCGTTTGAGGAAGAAGGTT
This sequence comes from Acutalibacteraceae bacterium, assembly GCA_045655625.1. Classification (GTDB taxonomy): domain Bacteria; phylum Bacillota; class Clostridia; order Oscillospirales; family Acutalibacteraceae; genus SIG589. Next base: position 2,925 of record JAZOPP010000030.1, on the reverse strand, counting down.
TTAAACCTGTTATGGGAACCAGTGCAAACTACAAACACTGGGTTAGTGTTGAGGATTGGAAGAGGTGCATTGAGTGCGCAATTAATCACGGAAAGATTTGGTTAATTGCACAGCAACCGTATCCAGAACCGCCAATACATCCAAATTGCCGTTGCGCGATTGAACCGATGAAAACGATTTCGGCAGGAACAGCAACTATTAACGGAACAGACGGAGCAGATTGGACGTTAAAATATAATGGTAGGTTACCGGATTATTATGTGACAAAAGAAGAAGCCGAGGTAAATGGTTGGAAACCGAGCAAATGGCTGTCAAATTTTGTTCCAGGTAAAATGATAACCAGGGGTCGATATTATAACGATGATGGTCATTTGCCATCGGCATCCGGACGAGTTTGGTTTGAAGCAGATATTAACTACAACACAGGAAAACGAAACTCTCAAAGAGTTTTATGGTCCAATGACGGTTTGATATTTGTTACGTATGACCATTATGAGTCCTTTTGCGAAATTATATAAGGAGGAAAACATCTGTGAAAACAGTTGAATTGGATTTGACAGGGTGCAAATATTTGGCCGAAATTCACGAAAGAATACGTGTTGCGTTTGGTTTTCCTGAGTGGTATGGAAATAACTGGAGCGCCTTTTGGGATTTGCTTTGGAGTGAATGTGATGCTGATAAAGTAATTATTAAAGGCGAATACAGCTTGGCCGGCGAGTTTGACAAATCGCTCAGTAAAATGCATGAAATATTAGAGCGTAACAAAAAGGAGCGAGCTAATAGCGATTATCCTTTTTCTTATGAGATCGTTAATTGAGATTAGTTTCTCGTGAGTTCATACCAATATGGATAGAGCGTCCATTTTATCTGAATCTTATGGGATGAGAACCCGAGAGCGGCCGTATCCCGTGTTCGATAGGCGCGAGGCGCGCGGTAGGCAATGTGCCTATTTATCTTAGGTTTCTTTTTCGCTTTTTGGAGGGTTTTTCCGTTGACAAAATGCGACGTGTTAGTATATAATATGTTTACAATCAAAAATGCTTACGTGACTGACGGATTTTTTGCGAATGAACGCAAGGGAAACGCAAGCATTTGCTAAGCCGACCGTCTGGGCAAGTCAGTTCACGAGATGCTGACTTGCCCTTTTTATTTTCCCGGAAGGAGAACGAGAATGAAACACGAAAACTGGAACGGATTTATAGCAGGAGAATGGCAGGACACTATAGACGTCCGCAATTTTATCCAGCTTAACTACACACCCTATGAGAGCGATGAGGGCTTTCTTTCGGGTGCCACCGAGCGCACCAATTTGCTTATGAAAAAAGTTAATGAACTTTTTGCACTTGAGCGCCAGTTCGGCGGCGTGCTGGATATCGATACCGCAACCGTATCCTCGCTTACCAGCTTCTCCCCCGGTTATATTGAAAAGGATAAGGAAATCATCGTTGGCATGCAGACCAACCGCCCCTTAAAGCGTGCGGTTGCTCCCTTTGGTGGCATTCGTATGGCACGCCAGGCCTGCGAGGCTTACGGATATAAGCTCTCTGAGACCATCGAGAGCGAGTTCCGCTATCGCACCACCCATAACGATGGTGTTTTCCGCGCCTATACCGATGAAATGCGCGCTGCAAGAAAGTGCCACGTTATCACTGGTCTGCCCGATGCCTACGGTCGAGGTCGCATAATCGGTGACTATCGCCGCGTTGCTCTCTATGGTGTTGACCGCCTCATTGAGGAGAAGAAACGTGATAAAAAATCGCTTGAGGACAAGCCCTTTAACACCGAGAATATCCGCCTCGATGAGGAACTTTTCCGCCAGATTACGTTCCTTGGAATGCTCAAGGACATGGCGGCTATGTATGGCTTTGATATCAGCGAGCCCGCTAAGGATGCGCGTGAGGCTATTCAGTGGACCTATTTTGCATACCTCGCCGCAATAAAGGAGCAGAACGGCGCCGCTATGTCGCTCGGTCGCGTTTCGACCTTTTTCGATATTTATATCGAGCGCGATATTGCCGCAGGCATTCTCACCGAGCAGACCGCGCAGGAGCTTTTTGATGATTTCGTTATCAAGCTTCGTATTGCGCGCCACCTCCGCACCCCCGAATATAACGAGCTTTTCGGCGGCGACCCTATGTGGATAACCGAGGCAGTCGGCGGTATGGGTGAGGGCGGCAGAACACTCGTAACCAAGAGTTCTTTCCGCGTGCTCAACACGCTTTATACCCTCGGCTCATCCCCCGAACCCAACCTCACCGTTTTGTGGTCGACCAAGTTGCCCGAGGGCTTCAAGCGCTTCTGCGCCAAGGTATCCAAGGATACCGATTCCATTCAGTATGAAAACGATGACCTCATGCGCCAGAGTTTTGGCGATGATTATGCTATCGCCTGCTGCGTTTCGGCAATGAGAATCGGCAAGCAGATGCAGTTCTTCGGCGCACGCTGCAACCTCGCCAAGCTTTTGCTTATTGCGATAAACGGCGGCTATGATGCCACCAGCCAGATGCATATAGGCCCCCAGATGGAGCCGCTTTCGGGCGATAAGCTCGATTTCGATACCGTTATGGAGCGTTATGATATTTATATAAAGTGGCTTTCACGTCTCTACGTTAACACCATGAACGTTATCCACTATATGCACGATAAATATTGCTACGAAAAAATCCAGATGGCTCTGCACGATACCGAGGTTGAGCGCCTCATGGCGTTCGGCATTGCCGGACTTTCGGTTGTTGCCGACTCTTTGAGCGCTATTAAGTTTGCATCGGTTAAGCCGGTTCGTGATGAGAGCGGCTTTATCACCGAGTTTAAGACCGAGGGAGAGTTCCCCAAGTTCGGCAACGATGATGACCGTGTTGATTTAATTGCCAAGGATATGACCAACCGCGTTATAAAGTCGGAGGCCAAGCGGTCTTAGGAAGACAA
>JAZOPP010000029.1:0-2442 GCA_045655625.1 Acutalibacteraceae bacterium | reverse complement strand
ATAACGTCGAGATTATGTTCAATAACTAGCACGGTGTTACCCGCATCAACAAGGCGCTGAAGCACCTCAAGCAGACGATGAACATCGGCGGTGTGGAGACCGGTTGTAGGCTCATCCAGAATATATATCGTTTTGCCGGTGCCACGCTTTGAAAGCTCGGTTGCGAGCTTAACACGCTGTGCTTCACCACCCGAGAGAGTGGTTGCAGGCTGACCTATCTTGATATAACCCAATCCAACGTCGAACAAGGTTTTCAGCTTGCGATGAATTTTGGGAATATGCTCGAAGAAGTGCATACCCTCCTCCACCGTCATCTCAAGTACGTCGTGGATGCTCTTATCCTTATATTTTACGGCAAGCGTCTCACGATTGAAGCGAGTTCCGCCGCAGACCTCACAAGGCACGTAAATATCAGGCAGAAAATGCATTTCGATTTTTAAAGTGCCGTCACCCTCACAGGCTTCGCAGCGGCCACCCTTAACGTTAAAGGAAAATCTACCTGCAGAATATCCCTTCATTTTTGCATCCTTGGTAGAGGCAAAAAGCTCGCGTATATCGGTGAATACGCCGGTATAGGTTGCAGGGTTTGATCGCGGTGTTCTGCCAATGGGAGCCTGGTTAATATCAATAACCTTATCGAGATTCTCGATTCCCACTATTTCCTTGTGCTCACCCGCTATGCGGTTAGCGCCGTTCAGTCGGCAAGCCAATTCTTCATAGAGAATATCGTTAACCAGCGAGGATTTACCCGAGCCCGAAACGCCCGTTACACAAACGAACTGTCCGAGCGGTATCTTAACGTTAATGTTTTTGAGATTGTTTTGAGCAGCGCCCTTAACGGTTAAATATTTGCCGTTACCCTTGCGGCGCTTTTGCGGTACTTCGATTCTTTTTCTGCCTGAGAGATAATCGCCGGTTATGGAATCGTGGCAATTCTCTATCTCCTTAACGGTACCCGCACAAACGACCTCGCCGCCGTGGATACCTGCACCCGGGCCGATATCAACAACGAAATCGGCGGAACGAATAGTATCCTCATCGTGTTCAACAACGATGAGCGTATTGCCAAGATCACGCAAACGCTTGAGTGTTGCTATAAGGCGGTTGTTATCACGCTGATGCAGACCGATGCTGGGCTCATCCAGAATATAGACAACGCCCATAAGCGATGAGCCTATCTGGGTTGCCAGGCGAATGCGCTGACTCTCGCCTCCCGAAAGGGTTCCCGACGAACGCGACAGCGTTAAATAATCAAGGCCGACGCTGTTTAAGAAATTGAGGCGCTCCTTTATCTCCTTTATGACGGGACCTGCGATTTTTTGCTGCATTTCGCCAAACGACAACGTTTCTAAAAATGCAAGCGACTCGGTAACCGACATATCGCAGAATTCTTTTATATTTTTGCCGCCTACCGTTACTGCAAGCGGTTCGGGTTTCAGGCGGGCGCCGCCGCAGGTAGGACAAGCAGATTCACTCATAAGTGCCTCAAGCTCGGTGCGAGAGTATTCGCTGTTAGACTCCTTATAGCGACGTTCAATATTATTGATAATGCCTTCAAAAGCGGCTTCGTGAATTCCGCCGCCCCACATCGCACTACGCTTAAGCTTAAGTTTTTCTTCGCCCGTGCCGTACATAAGCGCGTATTTACCCTCGGCGCTGATATCCTTATATTTTGTATCAAGGGTAAAACCGTAGCGCTCACCAATAGCGGTATAATACATTGTTGCTATTGAGTTTTCCTGACCATACCAGCCCTTTATGCTCCAACCCGAAACGCGAATGGCACCCTCGCGGAGAGTGAGTTCGGTATTGGGAACAACAAGGCGCGGATTAGCCTTCATAAACATGCCAAGGCCCATGCAGGTGGGACAAGCGCCCAAGGGATTATTAAAAGAGAACATTGTGGGAGTGAGCTCGGGGATACTGATTCCGTGCTCCTCGCAGGCGTAATTCTGCGAGAAAACGAGTTCCTCGCCACCTATAACGTCGATAACGACCAAACCGCCCGTATATGCAAGTGCGGTTTCCACACTATCGGCAAGGCGCGATTTAACGTCATCGTTCACCACGAGACGATCAACAACGATCTCAATATTATGCTTTTTATTCTTTTCGAGTTTAATTTCCTCGGAGAGGTCGTATATATTTCCATCCACACGAACGCGAACATAGCCTGATTTGCGAGCAGCTTCGAACTCTTTTTGGTGCTCGCCCTTTTTACCGTGAACCACAGGTGCCAAAACCTGAATTTTGGTGCCATCGGGTAGAGCACAAACGCGGTCCACTATCTGGTCGCAAGACTGCTGCGAAATCTCCTTACCACAGACGGGACAATGCGGAATACCAACACGAGCATATAAAAGACGAAGATAATCATAAATCTCGGTTACGGTACCTACCGTTGAACGGGGATTCTTATGGGTGGTTTTCTGGTCGATAGAT
>JAZOPP010000028.1:0-5893 GCA_045655625.1 Acutalibacteraceae bacterium | reverse complement strand
CTGCACCATAAAAATTTTAACATTGCGAAGGTAATATGTCAAGCGTTCAAATTCGTACAATAACGGGGCGAACACCGCTTTTTTCAATATCCAAAAAGGCGTAGCTGTCAAAGCCTGCGCCCTTGCCGATAGATCCGGGGTTTATTATGTGCAGCCCATCCGAGTAGCGCGTTTCGGCAACATGGGTGTGCCCATAAAGCACAATATCGGCGCCCACGTTTCTCGCGTAACTTATAAGTCGCTCGGTTCCCGATTTCACCGAAAATTCATGCCCGTGGGTATAAAGAATTTTGTGTCCGCCAATATTTTCCATCTTCACGGTATCACCGCCAAGGCGCATATCGCAGTTGCCGTAAACGGTGTAAAATTTCTTATCGGGATAAAGCTCCGGCAGATGCTCAATATCCGAGCAGCGGTCCCCTAAAAAGAAAATATGCTCAGCCTGCGGCTGCTCTATTATCGCCGCTTCCACACGGTTGCCACGGCCGTGGCTATCCGAAAAAACCAAAATCCTCATAGTCTATACTTCACCCTCCCGGCATATAAATAGTATATATAATAACGGTGGTGATTTCAATGGAAAATAAAATAGACCGCAAAAAGCTAATCGAGGCAATAGGTATGCTCTCCAAAAATCCCGAGCTTAAAGCGGCGGTATCAAAGGGCGAATTATCCTCGATTCTCTCGGCGCTGCCCGAGTCCGATGCCAACGAAATAAAGGCAATAATGGGGGATAAATCGGCGCGCGATAAGCTGCTGTCCTCGCCGCAGGCGCAAGAGCTTTTATCGAGGTTAAAAAAGGATGGAAAATAATCTTGCCGATAAAATTTCCGAGCTGCTTTCAGACCCCGAGGGAATGGCGCGCATTGAGGCGATGGCGCAGTCGCTGCTCGGCGAGGGAAAAGAGAAGGAAAGGGAAACGATTCCTGAGCCATCGGGAAAGGAGCTTATGGGGGTGCTCTCGGCACTTAAAAGCAGCGGCACGGATGACCGCAGCCGCCTGCTGCTTGCGCTCCGTCCGCATCTGAGCGAGGCGCGCCGCGAAAGGGTCGATAAAGCCATAAAGCTTTTGCGCCTTGTGAGCGTAATGCCGTTGCTTAAAGAGAGCGGACTGCTGAGTGATATATTGTAAAGAGGGGATAGCGAATGGCAGATAGCGGCTTTTTTAAATTTGGCGAGGCACCGCAAAAAACTCCCGATTTCATAAAACTGCGCGGCGAGCCGCCACCCCCCAAACCCGCTCCGCCTCCGCCGCCAAGACCTACCCAGCCTCCGCCGTCCCCGCCTGTGCGGGAAAAACCGCGCAAGGGCTTCGATTTGCTTAAAATGCTCAACCTTCATTCGCTCGAATTCGATGCCGACCGTAAGGTAATAATCGCCGTAATGCTGCTGCTTTTGGGCGAAACCGAGGATGAACTGCTGCTGCTTGCCCTGCTTTATATAATGCTTTAATAACCAATATAAAAACGCTCTGAGAAACCCTCAGAGCGTTTAATTTTATTTTTTATTCATTTGTTTTATAAACATAAACGGAACCACAAGCACAATGGCCACTGCGGCGGCGAGGAAAATGTTCTCATTCGGCACAAAGGAGGTCGTGCCGTCGTTATTAGTGATAACCGCGGCATTCTCTAACACCTTTTTGCCTATTACGGGTCCCACAACACCCGGCACCAGCACCTGCGAAAAGATGCGAACACCCTGCAGTCTGCCCGATTTGCCAATAGGCGTGTTATCGCGTATCGCGGCGCCAAACACCGCCATACCTGCCAGGTAGCCGCTCATCATAAGCAACGAGCCTATAAAAACGGGCAGGGTGGAGCGGAAGAAATAGAGCATGATATAGCCTATTAGAAGCGCGCTCACCGCAAAAGCTCCCGAAAAGCTAAAGCCGCGCTTATCATAAACTCTGCCCCACAACGCAGTAACGGCTGCCGCGGCAATAATAGCGGGCGCCATTATGAGCACGTAATCGCTCATGCCGAGTGAAACCTCATAATAAATTATGAGATAGGGCATAAAAATCTGAATCGAAATATTAAAGATTATAAACGCCGCCAGCGAAAGGTAAAGTCGCGGGTTATCGCGCACCGTGCTCGGGCGGAAGCCGTAGATTATGCTTTTAAGATAAGGCTCGCGGCTCGGCGCAATTTGCGGCTCCTTAATAATAAAGAAACCGAGCACGCCCACCGCCAAAACCAACGTGCCGATAACGGTGAATATAACGCTCCAGCTCGATGCTTTTTCAAGGTCAAAGAACATAAATCCGCCGAATACCACAAGAATGCTCACGAGCGGCATCATAGCGTTAATGCCCTCGGCGGCGCCGCGATTAGAGGAATCGGTCGAATCGGTAAGCCAGGCGTTAAAGGCGGCATCGTTGGCGGTCGAGCCGAAAAAGGTCATAAGGCAGTCGAGAATAATGGTAAGACTCACGCCAACCGTAGCGGCCGAAACCGTAAGCCCGAAAAGCTTGCCGATAATGTCGGCGCGCAGCAGCACAAAGCTGAAAATCGAAACACCCCAAAGTATGTAGCCCGAGCAGATAAATAATTTTCGCTTGCCCACACGGTCGGATAACGCACCCATAAAAACGGTGGTAAGCGTAGCCGTCACCGCTGATGCGGCAACCATAGCCGAAATATCGGCAGCGCTCGCGTTGAACATTTTATAAATAAACACATTGAAATACATATTTTCAACGACCCAGGCGATCTGTCCCATGAGGCTGAAAATAGTAATGGCAAGCCAAAACCTGCCCGAGAGCTTCTGTTTCATAAAATCCCTCCTTGCTATATTTTAAGTATATTGCAAGCCGCCCAATTTTTCAAGAAATAATCACACCGCCCATAAAAAATCCCCTAGCAAATGGACTGCCCCATTTTGTACTGTATGCACAAATTGGGGCAGTCCAATTCCTCCAAGGGGTTGTTGTTTACATATATTCAAACGAAATAGTCCACTTATCGCCGAAAAGTGGAGGGGTGATATAACCGTAAACGTCGCCCTCGCCTGCATTGATAACAAAGGTCTTGCTTTTGAATTTGCCGCCAATGTTGTTCTGGTGGATGCTGAGGCTGTGCGAATCGTTGGAAATAAGCACGGTAGCCTCACCACCGTTTGAGAGCTTTGCAGCCTCCTTGCCGTCAATTTGAATCGCAAGGGTAACGCCGCAACCATAGAATTGCTTTTTCCTCTGCAAAATCAGCTTGCGCTGTGTCTTTTTTGGTTTCGCCGCCGTTGTGGCAGCTTCTTTTTCTGCAACCTGCTTGCCGCATTTAGAGCAAAACGCCGCATCGGCATCGAGTTGATTTCCGCAATATTTACAAAACATACCTCTGCTCCTTTATCACGATTTATGGGGTTATTGTATCATATAACCCGAAAAAATGCAATATGCACAAAAAACCGCCCGATTCTTCGGACGGGTTTTGTACGCCTTATAAAAGCCTGTTTCTCAAATAAAAAAGCAAGCCTATGCATAGCACGCAAAAGATGGAAATAAAGGAAAATCAGAACTCGTAATCCTCGGGTTATTAATTTTTACCCGTCTGCAGAGTGAGCAACTCTGAAAAGTTGTATATATAATAATCGGTAATCGCTTTGATTTCATCGGTATAATCTTTAGATGAATCATCATAAACACCACAAACCTTCATACCGGCTATTTTTGCAGTTTTATCAGCGTTTAAATTATCGTCAAGGAACAAAACAGCTTCGACGTTCTTATTAAGTCGTTTTGCTGCCATTGCATAAATTTCAGGATTTGCTTTTGTTGTATTAAAATCATCGCAAGACCATACGTTATCAAACAAATCGTAAATGCCGAGCCTTTTAAGACATGCGTCTAAAGTGATATGCGGACTTGCCGTTAACACATTCAAACTATTTCCTCTGTTTTTAAGTTCTGTTAATACGGATATAACATTTTCTTTTGCAGGGATTGTATTATAATACGCCTCCATCATATAGTCCTTCATTAATCCCGTAAGCTCTTCTTTGGGTTTATTGATGCCCAACGTATTTATATAATATTCTGCTGCGCCGTTTATGCCCAGAGGTGTTATTATTTTTATTATATCGTCGCCATAGGAAATATGATTTTCATTTAATATTTTAAGCATTGCCGATATGTATGTAGGCATAGAGTCCACTAAAGTACCATCAAAATCAAAAAGAAATGTATTCATAATACTCTCCTCCTTAATTTTATTATACCATACTACACTTAAAAAGAAAAGTGATTAACAGAAAAATTCCGCCCGAATTACTTGGGAGGAATATGGCTCCGTGCGTAAAGGGAACTGTCTGCGGAGCTGACTGGGGGATTGTATTCCGCAGAACACACAATCCCTCCGTCATTTTCTTGCGAAAATGCCACCTCCCTTTACACAAGGGAGGCTAATAAAACTCCCCCGAAAAAACTCCGAGGGGGGGGGTAAATTGTTATCGCAGGGCAGTTGTTGACAAAAACCATTTGTATCAGTATAATACAAACAGTGTTATGACTTATTTAATTTTGCATAGTGATTATGGCGTTTTGCAATTCGCGTCTTGCAGATATGAATATTTTTTATGGCGGAATTGCTTTTTGATACAAATAAGGAAGGGGAATGATTATGGTTGTAGGTATGCTTCTTGCTGGTGGTGTTGGTAAACGAATGGGTGCCGACGTACCGAAACAATTTCTTGAGGTCGCCGGTAAGCCCATTATTCTTTACCCGCTTGAAATCATGGAGAGGCACCCGCTGATAGATGCTGTTGAAGTGGTCTGCGTAGAGAGCTATATTCCTGAAATTAAAAATATAGTCGCTGCCGCAGGGTTAACTAAGGTTAAGTGGGTTGTTTCAGGCGGCGCTACGGCACAGGAATCTATCAATAAGGGTATTGTGGCATTAAGAGATAAAATGGATAAGGACGATATCCTTTTGGTTCATATGTCTTCCTATCCGCTTGCGGATGCCGATATTATGACAGATTGCATTGAATCTGCTATAAAGAACGGTAACGGCTGTGCAGCCAGACCGATTTTGTATTCTGCATTTTTTACCGACGATAAGAAAACCTCAACAAAGCAAATCGATCGCGATCGACTTATGCTTGGCACCATACCGTACGCATTTATTTTTGGCGAAGTTTCCGAGCTTTACGAAAGGGCGTTCCGCGAAGGAAAGGGTATTGAAGGAAACGTGTTTGCAAACACCCTCTACTGTGATTACGGAAAGACCCTTTATTTCACCAAGGATTCAGAAACTAATATGAAGGTCACCACTTCCCGAGATATTAAGCTTATGGAAGCTTATTTGAAAATTATGCAAGAGGAAGAAAATCCCGGCGAGCAATAAAAAGCAACCGTGAAAAATTGCAAGGGCATTACAGCAACTAAAACGCTTGTATTTGATACATAGGGTTACGCCGTTAGCTCGGCATATGCGGTTTTGCCGTATAGCAGTTGCTTGCACCATCCCAATCGGAAATAAGACAATAAACACCCCCACCGATTACTCGGCGGGGGTGTTTTGTTTTTATAAATCCAATTACTTAGATTCCTTGATTGCAGCCTGTGCAGCGGCAAGGCGTGCGATCGGAACGCGGAAGGGCGAGCAGGATACGTAATCAAGACCGATCTTGTGGCAGAACTCAACGGAAACGGGGTCGCCGCCGTGCTCACCGCAGATACCGCAGTGCATGGTGGGACGAACCTTCTTACCGAGGGTAACAGCCATATCCATCAGCTTGCCAACGCCGTTCTGGTCGAGCTTAGCAAACGGATCGTTCTCATAGATCTTGCTATCATAGTAAGCAGAGAGGAACTTACCTGCGTCGTCACGGCTGAAGCCGAAGGTCATCTGGGTAAGATCGTTGGTACCGAAGCAGAAGAATTCAGCTTCCT
>JAZOPP010000027.1:0-10359 GCA_045655625.1 Acutalibacteraceae bacterium | reverse complement strand
TATCTATCTTGATAAGATTTTCGTAAAACTTGGGGTTCGCTTTATTGCAATTAACAACCAGATTGATATCGGTATCAGAGGTATAAACTCATTTAACGATTTGGTGAAGGTTGGCGTCACCAATATTATGAATGAATCTCTGGCAGCAAACACGTCTGTTAACGTGCGAGGAACGCTGAACCTCAGACGTCAGCAGGGTAAGTTTATTGGTTCTTTCCCCACATACGGATATCTAAAGGACCCGGACGATAATCATCATCTTATCATTGATGAGGAAACTGCACCAATTGTTCGAATGATTTTCGAGCGATTTATTGGGGGTGAGAGTATCATTGGCATCACAAAAGACCTTAATGAAATGGGCATACCCAACCCATCAATGTATAAAAAACAAAAAGGCTTCAATTACAGGCATCCCTGTGGCAGAAGCAATGACGGTCTATGGCCTGATAGTTCGGTGCGCCGAATTTTGCAAAACCGAATGTATGTTGGCGATATGGTGCAGGGCAAGAATACTACCTACAGTTATAAGATTAAGCAATGCCGTGCTATCCCTAAAGATGAGTGGATTGTTGTTGAAGGTACTCACGAGCCAATCATTAGCCAAGAGACCTTTGACAATGCACAGGCACTATTTAACAAGAGTATTCGCAAGAGCCCCAAAAAGAAAAACGTTGACTTATTTTCTGGGCTTGTGCGGTGTGCTGACTGTAAGCGTGTAATGAACAAAAAGACCAATCAGCACTCTTACGGTACGTATCATTACTATCGTTGTGTAACTGCAAGGAAACTTAAAAAATCGGCGTGTACTAATCACACTATCCGCATTGATAAGTTAGAGCAGGCAGTGCTTTTGACAATTCAAAATATGATTAGTACGGCAACAACAATGAGCGAACTGCTCTCTCAAATCAATAATAATTCCGCACGAAAAAAGGAATCAAGTCATATTGAGAAGGCATTGAAATCTCAGATTTCCGAACGGGAAAAACTTGTGTCGATGATTACCGACCTTTATCCTGACTGGAAAAGCGGTGTTATTACAGTGGATGAGTATCAGATGTTAAAGGAACGGCTTAACGAAAAGCTGAGGATTGCTGACGAAAAAATCGCTTCGCTTAACAAGTCTGCTGAACAGTTCCAAGACGGTATTACGGAAGAGAATGAGTTTGTGGCACGTTTCAAAAAGTACGGTAACATTGAGCACCTTACAAGACCGTTGCTTACCGAACTCGTAGAAGAAATTTTCGTACACGAGGGCGGAGATATCGAGGTTGTATTCAAGTTCCAGGATGCCTATGCGGAGGTTGTTGAATATATCGAACTCAACAAGCATCTTATCGAACCCGAAAAGCCCACAAAAAAGAAAAAAACGGCGTAACATTCGTGTCAATAAGGTATATTCTCAATTTTGAGAAATACCTTATTGACTTACTTGATACAATAAATTGACATTATAAAATAAATATAGTATAATACATAAGGAAGAGTGGAGATATTATGAGTAAACCGATTAGACTTTTAGGATTATGGACAGAAGGCTATGCTGTGGATATACATGTAATACACAGTGAGCATATGGGATATGACCAATTTGGTCATGATATTTATGATACAACAAGAAGTGATCTTGGGGAATTGATATACAAGATGAAATATAACGGTCATCTTGATACTAGTGAAGAAATTCTTGAGAAAATTATTCCTTTTTTAAATGAATGGTTGCTTGATAAAAATATTGATTATGTAATACCTGTTCCTCCCACGGTTCATCGTGCTAGTCAGCCGGTTTTTTTGATTGCAGAAAAAATTGCTAATGAATATGACATAAAGTACGATGATACAATTCTTAAAAAAACAACCTCAGTTGCATCAAAAAATATGGGGCGAACTCAAAAGTCCATGGAAGGAACAATTGCTAAATTAAAAAAGGCAAAAACACATAGAAATATATTACTTGTTGATGATTTGTATTCAACTGGAAGCACAGCGAATGAATGTGTAAGAGTTTTGAAGGAAGATCCGTACATAGATAATATTTACTTTTTAGCGATAACAAAAACAAGATAATTACTACAGGAAGGAGTGAGCACAATGAAGATATTTGTAGCAGGAGCACGTTCTGTTAAAGAATTAAATGAAGATGTTAAAAAGAAGTTGCTATCAATATCTGAAAAGCGCTTCGATGTCTTAGTAGGGGATTGTTATGGTGTTGATACCGCTGTACAAAATTATTTAATTTCTCTAAATTATAGAAATGTTACTGTTTTTGCAAGTAATGGTGTAGCAAGAAATAATAAAGGTAATTGGAAAGTCGAAAATGTAGTTGTTGAAGAAAAGACCAAAGGGTTTGATTTTTACAGACAAAAAGATATTGCTATGACTAATGCTGCAGATTATGGTTTCATGATTTGGGATGGAAAAAGCAAGGGTACTCTTAACAATATCGTTGGATTGGTTGCTCAAGGTAAAAAGGTTGTTGTTTATCTCGTTGGAGCTGATAAAATGATTTCATTATCTTCGTTTGATGATATGAACTCATTGGTTTCGCACTGCACTCCTGCGACAAAAGCTTTGTATAAAAAGCTTATGATGGTTCCGGTACCTACAAGTAATTATCAGTTAAGTTTATTTGACTAGCTTATAGTAGTAAGTCGCCTTTCAATTATGATAAGGCGACTTATTTTTATGTAAAATGCCGTTAGTGGGTATCAATTTAGCATATGTTATCATATATGATAACATGTGTGCACTACATAAGATTCCGTTTTTGATGACCTTGACTCTGTTTCAGTGAATTGTTATAATACTAACTGATATTATTACAGGCGGTGAATCTAGTATGGATAAAGATAAAATAAAAGAAGAGCGTGAACGCTCATACGAATATGGATTGCCGTCATATCTTCAGCACGATTTAGACGCCTATAAGAAAGGTCTTGAAGAGAAATCATCTTTATTGGATTGCTTGTGGGGAGAATTGTACGGCAGCATTAATATTGCAGAAATTAATGATGGAAGTATAACGCCTGAACATGCAGATTATCTGCGAAAGAAATTTTTGTGGGGTGTTAAAGGTATTTAAAAAATGTGTAATAATGAACAACTAACATATATAACCGAACGGATAGCTACACTTGCTAAATCTTTATTTGGAGATAAATTAGATTCAACTGTTCTTTATGGTTCGTATGCCCGAGGAGAGCAAACCGAAGAATCGGATATTGATATTATGGTTTTAGCAAAGGTGCCTCGTGAACAAATATCAGGTTTTAAAAAGCCTTTTATATCATTGACTTCTGAACTTGGTCTTCAGTATGATGTCGTAGTAACCGTAACTTTATGCGATTGCGAAACATTTTATAAGTATATGAATGATAATCCTTTCTATACTAATGTTAATAAGGATGGAATTAAGTTCAACTGATTAAAAATTGACAATCGTAAATAATATGATATAATATAAGTGAAATAACGCAAACCGATAGACGGTTAGCCTGAAGTTTTGCGAATAACCGCTTGTTTTTTCAGGACAGGGCGGTTATTTTTTATGCTAGTAATGTAGCCAGTGGCAACAATAAGCACAAAAACAACGACAACATTTATTTATGGTGTAAAACATTATGGGCTCCCATGGCAGCACCCATAATTTTCCAAATTTGAGGGTCGAAAAATTTTTTTCAAGGAATTTTATGGTGTTCTCTTGACATTTTCCCCCGCCGCATACGATACCGTGCGCGCCTATCTTGAGGATACAGGAACTACGCCCGACGATTACGATATGATACTCACGGGTGATTTAGGCCTGGTGGGCAGCAGTCTTTTTTGCTCGCTTTTTGCGCGCGATGGCGTTGATATCACCCGTGTTCATCGCGATTGCGGTCTGCTCATTTTCGATCGTGAACGGCAGGACGTTCATTCGGGCGGCTCGGGCTGCGGCTGTAGCGCAAGCGTGCTGTGCTCGCACATATTAAAACGTATGCGCAAAGGCGAGCTTTGTAATATTCTCTTTTGTGCAACGGGTGCGCTTTTGTCACCAACCTCGGTGCTTCAGGGCAACAGCACACCCTCCATCGCGCACCTTGTGAACCTGCGTACCCAAAAAGAATAATATTGATTTGTTTTAGGAATTTGTGCGGTGTGCCGACTGAAAGCGTGTGTCATAAAAAGCACACGCTTTCTCTTTATTATTTGAAACAAGTATAAATGTGTGTTACAATAAAGAAAATAAAATTTTTTAAAAAGTTGTATAGTTGTTGCACATTTTAATGCAACTTTTACTGTTTTTCTCCCTATATATGGAGGGACTTTTTATCTCTCACTAATTATAAGGAGAAAAAATATGAGTTACTATGTATGGAAAACGTATCCGCAACCAAGTCTGCCTAAATGGAATATGTAGATACACCGCGATTTAAGTGATAATCACTGTGAGGAATGTCTAAAGCTTCACGAATGCTGGTTTGAAAAGGAGAAAACCCCAAAGTGGCCGCATCACCCATTTTGCCACTGTGTATTAGAGGATATTCAATACAACGATGTGCTAAGTATAAGCACGTCCGACAGTGCTTATAGTAAATTCGATCCGTATTTGTTCAACACCGAAGGCAAATATCCTCACCACAAAGAAGAATTATTTAATGAATGGGGATATACAGTTACAGATGCAAAGTGGTTGCAGAGTGAAATTAATAAGCAAGGGTTAGAAAAGTATATTTCAGGCAATTATGTGTTAGGAAAACTAAATAAAGACGGGCAACGTATTAGTATTCGAATTGAAATTCCGAGAAAAGATAAAAATGAAAACGTTTCTTTTATTACCGGTTGGATGGTATACCCAAACGGACATATTCAGTTAACAACACCTTATGGAGGTAAATAATATGAAAATGATGGATTGTGTAGAAGTAATTGTTGAAAAAGAAAAGTATGTTAAAGACGGAGTTCACAAAGGAATGCAGGGTTGGATTTGTTTGGAACAACGAACCGCTGGATATTGGCTTGTGAATTTTCCTCAATGTGGAGAAAAAGAAGATATTGCAGAAATAAGTATAAACGAAGATGATTTAAAAACTATTCCTGTAATGAATGCTATTGTTAATGAAGAAATAAAAGCCAAATTTGGTGATTAGGCTACTAAACACCATTTAATAAATCCAAATAGCTTTTGGAGGGAAATAAAAAATGAAATATCTTGATTGCGTTGAAGTAATTGTCGAAAAAGAACAATATGCTAAAAACGGTGTGCACAAGGGAATGC
Source organism: Acutalibacteraceae bacterium (assembly GCA_045655625.1). Classification (GTDB taxonomy): domain Bacteria; phylum Bacillota; class Clostridia; order Oscillospirales; family Acutalibacteraceae; genus SIG589. The sequence continues at coordinate 5,099 of JAZOPP010000027.1, read as the reverse complement.
AAGGCGTTATTTGGTTAGAAGAATCAGTTGATGGAACTTGGGATGTATTTTTTGATTTATGGGGTGAGCATGCACCAATTGGTGATATCGCCATAAAAGAGGAAGATTTGAAGCTCATACCTAAAATGGATGCAAGAATTAACGAAAAAATCAAAGCAGAATTTGGGGATTAACCAAAAATGTTTCTTTCTGCTCAAATACCAATTCTAAAAGGATAATTTTAAGGAGAACACCATAAATTTCAAAAAATTCATGGTGTTCTCTTGACATTTCCCTCGCCGCATACGATACCGTGCGTGCACCTTGTGAATCTCCGTTCTAAAAAGGTTTGACCACGCGGGGAAATGGTGGTATAATTTTTAGGTGCTAAAGCACAATGTCTGTCACAAGGGGTGATAACGTGGAAGAAATGATAATGGAACTTTTCAAAGAGAAAAAGTTCACGCAGCTTAAAGCAGAGCTCATGGAACAAATGCCTGCCGATATTGCCGTGCTCTTCGAACAGATAGAGGAACACGAGCGACCGCGATTTTTCCGCGTTATGCCTAAGGAGCTTGCAAGCGAGGTATTCACTCTGCTTGATTCCGATTTGCAAGAGGAGCTCATCTGCGCCTTCAGCGACCGCGAAATACGCGAGATTATGGATGAGATGTTTATGGACGATGCCGTCGATATCATCGAAGAAATGCCTGCCAACGTTGCAAAGCGTATCCTGCGCCAGGCAGATAGTGCCACTCGCAGCCTGATAAACCGCCTGCTGGCATACCCTGAGGATAGCGCCGGCAGCATTATGACCACCGAATACGTTGACCTCAAGAAAACCATGACGGTGGCAGATGCCTTCACGCGCATCCGCCAGATAGGTCTCGATTCCGAAACGGTCTATACCTGCTATGTAACCGATTCCCGCCGCAAGCTTCTGGGTATCGTAACGGTTAGGGAGCTGTTGCTCTCTCCAACCGATAGCCTCATTGAGGACATAATGGAAACCAACGTTATCTTTGCCAACACGATGGATGATAAGGAAAGCGTTGCAAATCTATTCGAACGTTATGACTTTTTGGCACTTCCCGTGGTCGATAACGAGGACCGCCTTGTAGGTATCGTAACGGTTGACGACGCTATCGATGTTCTGCAAGAAGAGATGACCGAGGATATCGAAAAGATGGCGGCTATCACGCCGAGCGAAAAGGCATACTTTAAAACCGGCGTGTGGAGAACCTTTTGGGTCCGCATTCCGTGGCTTATGCTGCTTATGATTTCGGCAACCTTCACGGGAATTATAATCGGCTCGTTCGAAACCACCTTGGCAGAAAACGTGGCATACGGCATCGCGCTGACCTGCTTTATGCCCATGATAATGGGAACTGCGGGTAATTCAGGCAGTCAGGCATCCGTAACCATCATTCGTTCTCTCTCGCTTGGCGAGGTGGAATATCACGATATTTTCCGCATAATCTGGAAAGAGCTTCGCGTTGCATCGCTTTGCGGCGTAGCCCTCGGCGTCGTTAACGTCGGCAAGGTGCTGCTGGTGGATAATCTAATGCTCGGCAGAGATTATAGCCTGCCTGTAATTTTGGTTATCAGTATAACGCTGGTCGCAACCGTAATACTCGCAAAGTTTATCGGCTGCAGTCTGCCCATCGTTGCAAAACGCATCGGCTTCGACCCTGCAATTATGGCAAGTCCGCTTATCACAACAATAGTTGATGCGCTCTCGCTCATTCTTTATTTCCAAATCGCCGTAATGGTGCTCGGAATATAATAAAAGACCTTGTCGCAAGACAAGGTCTTCCTTTTATCTTGATAAATTATGCGCTATTCGCTTGACAGCGGCGGCTTTTACAAATAAAATATATATGTTACTTTACTGAAATGGAGGCGTTTTTTTGGAGCCCAAAAAGGTAATGTTCGGCTTTAAGACCGCTCGCCGTCTGCTCAAATTTTTCTATGGCAAAAAGGAAATAATCGGTCTCGATAAGCTGCCCGAAAAAAACTGTATAATAGTCGGCAACCACAGTCAGATGAACGGCCCTCTGGTGGGGGAGTTCTATCTGCCCGATAACTGCTATATCTGGTGCGCCGCCGATATGATGAAGATGAAAACCGTTCCTGCCTATGCTTTCCGCGATTTCTGGTCGCAAAAGCGCAAGTGGACCCATCCATTTTATAAGGTGCTTTCGGTCCTTATAGCTCCGCTTTCTATCTTCGTTTTTTGCAACGCAAGAACCATAGCGGTCTATCGCGATAAGCGCGTAATGTCCACCTTCCGCGAAACCGTTGCAATGCTCAAGGCCGGCAGAAATATTTTAATTTTCCCCGAGCGTGATGAAAAGCACAATAACATTCTCTATAAGTTCGATGAAAACTTTGTCGACGTTGCCCGCCTTTATTATAAAAAAACGGGCGAAAAGCTCACCTTTGTGCCGATGTATATCGCACCGTATATGAAAAAGTCGTATATAGGCGAGGGGATAGAGTATAACCCCGAGAACGACCCCGCCGATGAGCGCAAGCGCATCACCGCCTATATCTCGGATGAAATAACCAAAACTGCGCGCGAGTTGCCCGAGCACACCGTAGTGCCCTACCGCAACATTGGCAGACGTCACTATCTCAAAAACACCGATATAAACGAGGTGCCGCGATGAGAAAACCCGTTGTAGATTATAGAACCTTCCGACTTAGAAGAGTTCGCGAGCCGCAGTTTTATCATTTAATGTATCTGCTTGGATGGGTTGGCTACTTTGCACTCTATTTTTTAACCGAGAATCTTATCCCTGCCGAAAAATGCGTTCCCGTTCACGGCGCACTTGATGACGTTATCCCGTTCTGCGAGTGGTTTGTCATCCCTTACGTCGGCTGGTATGTGCTTATTGTTTTTTCGCTGCTTTATTTCGCGCTCTATAACCCCGATAACTTCAAAAATTTGATGAAGTTTATCATCGTAACTCAGGTCGTTGCAATGATAATTTATATCGCGTTCCCGAGCCGTCAGGATCTCCGTCCCGAGGTGCTGCCGAGAGAAAACTTCCTAACGTGGATAGTCAGCCTGCTTTATAAGTTCGATACCAACACAGGCGTTTGCCCCTCGCTGCACGTGGCGTATTCCATAGGAATCGCCTCTACCTGGCTTAAGGAAAAAGGTGCCGCTTGGTGGTCCAAAACTATAGTAACGGTATTCTGCTTCTTCGTGTGCATTTCGGTCGCATTCGTAAAGCAGCATTCGGTAGTCGATATTTATGCCGCAATCCCGCTGTGCATTTTAGCCGAAGTGGTAGCCTTCGGCAAAAACTACTGGCTCCCCAAATTCAAAAAGAAATAAAAAACAAACCCGATGGCTCCGACCATCGGGTTTGTTTTATTTCAAAGCCTCCATCTGAGAGGGAGGTGGCAAAACGCAGTTTTGGCGGAGGGAGAGACCAATGCTCCCATACCTACTTTTTAAAGCAATAGTTTTTCGGGGGCTCGAAGTTGCTTCGCAACCCCTCTTGCGGTGCCCGCCTCTGTCTGCGGCGGATAACCGCCTTGCCAATCGTCGACCGCGGCGCCAAGCCTTTCTCCCTTAATCGGCCACCGGCGGCGGTGGAAAGCCTTGCCCGACACGCGCGTGCCTCGGGTTCCCCCTATATACCGCAAACGAAAACAACACCCACCACAAAAGTGGCAGGTGTTGTTTTGGCAGGGGCAGAAGGGCTCGAACCCTCGGCACGCGGTTTTGGAGACCGCTGCTCTACCAACTGAGCTATACCCCTATATTCTTTTTAAAATTCGGTAGAACGCCAAAGCGCTCTACCGAATGGTGGGCCATCAGGGACTCGAACCCCGGACCGACCGGTTATGAGCCGGTTGCTCTAACCAACTGAGCTAATGGCCCGATTAGCAACAGCAATATTATACCACAAAAGATGCTTTTGTCAACAATAATTTTAAATCTTTTGGGCGCCAAACATATAATTTTATTGCACCAAACCGAGCGGTGTGATATAATCACCTTTGTTGCAAATATTTGAGGGAGATGTAACTTAAATGCAAGGCTTTTATTTAAAACCAAAACTTTTCGCAGTTATGCCGAATTATACCAAACAACAGCTTATTAAAGACCTCGTTGCAGGTATAATCGTGGCGGTTATCGCTCTGCCGCTTTCCATAGCGCTCGCCATCGCATCGGGAGTCGAGCCCGTTTGCGGAATCTATACCGCCATTGCCGCAGGCTTTATCGTATCGCTTTTGGGCGGCAGCCGTGTTCAGATAGCAGGTCCCACCGCCGCGTTTGCCACCATTGTTGCAGGCATAGTTGCCACCAAGGGAATGGACGGCTTGTTTATAGCCACCGTGCTGGCAGGTATTATGCTGCTTATAATGGGTGTGTGCAGGGTAGGCGTGCTCATCAAATACATACCGCACACCATCACCACGGGCTTCACCGCAGGTATCGCGGTTACCATCCTCGTGGGTCAAATAAAGGACTTTTTAGGTCTTTCGTATGCAAGCGGAGTTAAGCCCATCGAAACGCTTGAAAAAATTGAAGCGAATATCGATGCCATCTCCACCTTCAGCCCCGAAGCGCTGCTGGTAGGCGGCGTATGCCTCGCAATACTCATAGTTTATCCTAAGTTTGAAAAGCGCGTTCCACCCTCGCTTATCGCCGTTGTGGTTGGCGCTTTGATGGTAAAACTCATCCCGGGACTCGATGGGGGAGTGAACACCATCGGCGAACTTTATAATATCCCCATGGGCTTGCCCCGCGTTGATTTTGGTGCAATGAATATCACCTCTGCACGAATAATAGAAATGCTGCCCGATGCATTCACTATAGCCGTTTTAGCCGCAATCGAATCGCTGCTTTCCTGTGTTGTGGCGGATAAAATGGTTGATTCTCACCACAACCCCAATGCAGAGCTTGTGGCTCAGGGCGCAGCTAACATCGGCCCGGCAATGTTTGGCGGAATTCCCGCCACGGGCGCCATCGCCCGCACCGCAGCCAACGCCAAAAACGGCGGTCGCACCCCCGTTGCAGGTATGGTTCACGCGGTAGTATTGCTGCTGGTGCTTTTGTTCCTTATGCCCTATGCAGGCCTTATCCCCATGCCCACCAT
>JAZOPP010000026.1:0-20709 GCA_045655625.1 Acutalibacteraceae bacterium | reverse complement strand
CCGATTCCCCCAAGGTAATCGGCGATTACGTTAAGGTACAGATAAACGACAGCATAGAATATGATTTGTTAGGAGAGGAAATTTATGAATCTGCCGAATAAACTTACGCTTATACGCATAATCGCAACCCCGATATTTATGTATACCATGGTTGCAAGCTTCAAATATCATTTTGTGGTTGCGCTCGTGCTTTTCATCGCGGCATCGCTCACCGATATGTTCGACGGCAAGATAGCACGCAGCCGCGGTCTTATAACCGATTTCGGCAAATTCTTAGATCCGCTTGCCGATAAAATGCTCACCACCTCGGCATTTTTGGGACTCCTTTTCATGCGCTATACCGAGGGCATCGTTTGGATAGTTTTCGTAATCCTGTTCCGCGAGTTTGCCATCACCTCCATGCGCCTCGTTTGCTCAAGCAGTGGCAGAGTGGTAGCCGCAAATATGTGGGGCAAGGCAAAAACCGTGGTTCAGATGACCACCGTTATCGCCATCCTCGCTATCGAAAGCTTAAAGTCCATCCTCTGCGAGACCGAGCATGTTTTATCTGATAATCTCGTTAAGTTTTTCGATGGAGTATCGGCCGGACTGCTCTGGGTAACCGCCGCGCTTACCGTTATTTCGGGCGTGGTTTATCTCTGGCAGAACCGCGATGCAGTTGATCCCTCAAAATAAAAGTAGACAAAAAGGGTAAATTATAATATAATGTATTGGTATCAAATGCGCTAATAGGGAAAAGTAACCACGGTGCAGGCTAAGAGAGGGCTCGGTCGGTGCAAGAGCCACGAAGTGCCATGGTGAAAATTGCGACCCTACAGCATGCCGCAGGAAATGGCGGCACGGCAGGTCCCGTTACAGACCCCACGAGTTATAAACAGGAGTGGAACCGCGACTAATTGCCGCCTCCGTTGCATTTTGCAACCGGAGGCGTTTTTTTACGGCATATTAAGGAGATGATAGTATGTTTGACAGATTAAAAGAGGATATAGCAGCCTTTCGCGACCGTGACCCCGCTGCTCGCAGCGCGCTGGAGATAATGTTTCTTTATCCCGGCTTCAAGGCTATAAGACGTCACCGCAGGGCAAACTGGTTTTACCGGCATAATATGAAGTTCATTGCGAGATATATCTCACAGCGCACCGTTCGCAAAACGGGAATCGAAATTCACCCCGCCGCTAAGCTGGGCCGCCGTTTGGTTATCGACCACGGAACAGGCGTTGTAATCGGCGAGACCGCCGAAATAGGTGATGACGTTTTAATCTATCAGGGCGTAACGCTGGGTGGTACCGGCAAGGATACCGGCAAGCGCCATCCCACCATCGGCAACGGTGTTATGATTTCGAGCGGCGCCAAGGTGTTAGGACCGTTTAAGGTGGGCGATAATGCTCGCATCGCTTCGGGCGCGGTAGTGCTCGAGGAGGTCCCTGCCGACAGCACCGTAGTAGGTGTGCCTGCGCGCGTTGTTCGCCGCGGCGGCATCAAGGTAAAGCCTATGGATCAGGTTCATATTCCCGATCCCGTTGCGCAGGAACTCTGCAGGCTCGAAATGCGAATTAAGGAACTAGAAGAAAGGCTTGAAAAGTAATGAAAATATTCAACACACTCACCCGCCAAAAGGAAGAACTCGTCCCCATCACCGAGGGCGAATATAAAATTTATGCCTGCGGCCCCACCGTTTATAACTTTATCCATATCGGAAACGCACGCCCTCTCTGCGTGTTCGACGTGCTTCGCCGTTATCTCGAATGGCGCGGCAATAAGGTTAACTTTGTTCAGAATTTCACCGATATTGATGATAAGCTCATCCGCAAGGCAAACGAGGGCGGTACTACCGTCGCTGACGTTGCCGCAACCTTTATAAAGGAATACTGGACCGACGCTGACGGACTCAATATCCGCCGCGCAACCACCCATCCCAAGGCAACCGAAAATATTGATGCAATTCAGAATATAATTTCTTCGCTTATCGAAAAGGGCTTTGCCTATGAAGCGGGCGGCGACGTTTATTTCCGCGCACGCAACTTCTCAGAATACGGCAAGCTCTCGCACCAGCCGCTTGATGACCTTGAGGCAGGCGCACGTATCGAGGTTGGCGATATAAAGGAAAACCCGATGGATTTCTGCCTTTGGAAATCGGCAAAACCCGGCGAGCCTTATTGGGATTCGCCCTGGGGTCAGGGTCGTCCCGGCTGGCATATTGAGTGCTCGGCAATGGCAGGCAAATATCTGGGCAACACCATCGATATTCACTGCGGCGGTCAGGACCTTATTTTCCCCCACCACGAAAACGAAATCGCCCAGAGCGAATGCGCCAACGGCTGCAATTTTGCCCACTATTGGATGCACAACGGCTATATCAACGTTGATAACCGCAAAATGTCCAAGTCGCTCGGCAATTTCTTCACCGTTCGTGAGGTTGCAGCGGTTTATGGCTATGAGCCGATAAGATTTATTATGATTTCCTCGCATTATCGCAGCCCGATTAACTACTCGGTTGATATAATCGAGCAGAGCAAGAACGCGCTTGAGCGTATGTATAAGTGCCGCGAGGGTCTTGTTTTCGCTATTGACCATGCTGAAGATGGCGGCGATAAGCCCGAGTTTGCAGGCAAGCACACCGCTGCTTTCATCGAAGCAATGGAGGATGACCTCAACACCGCCGATGCGCTCGGCTCGGTGTTCAACCTCATTAAGGATATAAACCTGCTCGTTGCGGCAGGCGCCAAAAAAGCAACCCTCACCGCAGCGCTCGAGGAATACGATGAGCTTTGTTCGGTGCTCGGCCTTGTTTATAACGTGAATGACGACTCGCTTGACAGTGAGGTTGAGGAGCTTATTGCCAAGCGCACCGAAGCCAGAAAGAACCGCGATTTCGCAACCGCCGATGCAATACGCGATCAGTTAAAGGAAATGGGTGTTGTCCTTGAGGATACACCGCAGGGCGTAAAATGGAGCAGAGTATAATAAGGCGCGAGCCGATCGGCGAGGGAATAAGTATCTGCGTATCGGATAACCACACATTCGGCACCGATGCGATACTTCTCTCTCACTTTGCCGCTCCCAAGAAAAGCGACACCGCCTGCGACCTTGGAACAGGCTGCGGAATTATTCCGCTGCTTTGGTGCAGATATGATGCACCAAAAAAGGCGATAGGTGTTGATATTCAGCCTGAGGCTGCACGTCTTGCTGAGCAGACCATAGCCGAAAACAATCTTAGCGAAAAGTTTTCGGTAGTGTGTTCGGATATGCTGCAGCTTAAAGGCAAAGTGCCGTTTGGCAGTTTTCAGCTTATCACCTGTAACCCTCCCTATAAGGCTGAGGGTGCAGGAATAAAGAGCAAAACCGGCGCCGATAAGATTGCGCGCCACGAAACAGCCTGCACGCTTGAGGATATAATCGGCGTTGCAGCCAAGCTTTTGCAGACCTCGGGCAGACTTTGCATGTGCAATCGCCCTGAGCGTCTTGCCGATATGATGGCGCTGATGCGCCAATATAAAATAGAGCCCAAGCGCCTGAGGCTTGTTTGCCAGCGCGTGGGTGAGGAGCCGTGGCTTGTTCTGCTCGAGGGCAGACGTTGCGGCAACAGCGGCATGAGAATTGAACCGCCGCTGTTCATTGAGGATGGCGAAAACTTTTCGAAAGAAATGCTTGCGATTTATGGAAGCTATAAGGACGGTGCAAAATGAGCGGAAGACTTTACGTTGTAGGAACCCCCATCGGCAACCTGGGAGATATTTCTCCGCGCGCGCTTGAGGTTTTGGGCGCGGTTGATTTCATTGCCGCCGAGGATACCCGTGTAACGCTCAAGCTGCTTAATCATTTCGAAATTCATAAACCGCTCGAGAGTTATTTCGAGCACAATAAAGAGCATAAAACAAAATTTATAATTGATAGGTTGAAAAACGGCGAGAAATGTGCTATAGTGACCGATGCGGGAATGCCTGCCATTTCCGATCCCGGTGAGGACCTTGTTCGAGCCTGCCGCGAGGAGGGAATCGAGGTTGAATCGGTCCCCGGTCCCAGCGCCGTTATAACTGCGCTCGCAGCCAGCGGAATAGCCAGCAGCAGATTTTGCTTTGAGGGCTTCTTATCTGCTAATAAAAATGAGCGCCGCGCGCACCTCGAGTCGCTCAAAGGCGAGCAGCGCACAATGATTTTTTATGAAGCACCACACAAATTAAAGCAAACGCTGACCGATATGCTCTCAGCCTTTGGCGCGGACAGGCTTATAGCGCTCTGCCGCGAACTCACGAAGCTGCACGAAGAGGTTAAAAGAATGCCGCTTGCAGATGCAGTGGCGTTTTATGAGCAGAATGCTCCGCGCGGAGAATACGTTTTGGTGCTGGCAGGCGCCGAAAAAGAAGAGGAAAAGAGCTACACGCAGGAAGATGCCGTAGCCATGGCGAAAAATTTAATGATGAGCGGAATGAGCGCATCAGCAGCTGCTAAAGAGGCTGCGGCTGTTTGTTCCGTTAAAAAAGGAGATATCTATAAGCTCCTAATTGAGAGGTAGAAAATGGGTAAGCACGAAGAAAAAAGCAGACAAGCCACTAAATCTTCGAAAAAAGTTAATAAGAAATCTGCCGAGCAATGTGCCTTCCCCGTAATAGAGGAAGAATCGATAGATATATATAGCAGCAGCAAAACTTTCGATAAGAAGGGCAAAAAGGGCAAGAAAAAGAAGATGAAGGCTTGGAAAAAGGCTCTCATTGCCTTTGCCGCAACGCTGCTCTCGCTTAGCATATTGCTCGCGGGCGCATACGTATTTATAACCGAGTATTATCTGCGCTACATTTACGTTGATTTGGATGAAACCAACCTCGGCGTTAACAGTGAAAACTCGCAGAAGCACGTTATAAACATAGCGCTTTTCGGCGTTGATACGCGCGACGGCGAGAGTATGGAGGGTCTTTCCGATAGTATAATGGTGCTTTCGGTAAACAAAAAGACTAAGAAGATGAAGCTGGTTTCCTTCCTGCGCGATAGCGTGGTTGAGGTTGATGGCAAGCTCCGCAAGATAAACTCGGCATATAGCCGTGGCGGCTACGAGCTGGCAATAAAGACCTTAAACGAAAACTTTAATCTCGATATCAGCGAATTTGCAACCGTTAACTTTGGCGCAATGGCAGACCTTGTTGATATGGTCGGCGGCGTTGAAATTGAGGTAACGCAGGGCGAGATAAACGATAAGGTTTACGGTATCAACGCACTCATCAAAGAGCAGGCGGATATTAAGGGAGCTGAGCCGATTTACGTTAAAGAGCCCGGGGTTCAGAAGCTTAACGGTATTCAGGCGGTTGCCTGGGCACGAATCCGCAAGAGCGCAACTGCAGATGGCGAGCGTGATGACTTTGGTCGAACCGATCGCCAGCGCGAGGTGCTCAATCAGCTCTTTAAAAAGGCAACCAATATGAGCTTCCCGAAGCTGCTCTCGCTTGTTCGCCAGTTCACTCCGCACGTAACAACCTCGCTATCTGAGAGCGAGATTATCGATCTTCTGCCCCTAATCAGCGGCGCATCGCTTACCAGCGAGCGCATTCCTAAGGATTATAGCTGGCGCATCCAGGGATATAATAGCGGTGTTTCCGCAGGTCTCTATTACGATAGAGAATTTGCGAGAGAAATTCTGCGCAGCTTCCTCTATGAGGGCATAACCTTCGATGAATATATCGAACAGAACGGAATAACCTACGTTCCGTGGTCGTAATCGAAAATTTTTCGTAAAACTTAACCGGTCATCACAAAACACCATCCATCATATATTAGATGGAACGGGGGATGCGTGATGACCGGTATTTTTTATACCCAAGCGTGGCTGATAATCGTATTGCTTGGCGCCATGGTTTTTGTGAACGGCTGGACCGATGCGCCCAATGCAGTGGCAACGGCGGTGGCGAGCGGGGCAACAACTATGCGACGAGCGGTGCGGCTTGCGGCGGTTTGCAATTTTTTGGGGCTAATTATTATGCTATGGTTGCCTGCCGCGGTTGCCGATTCGGTAATCTCCTCGATACCAAAAGGAGAAAACACCTTAAATTTAATTTGCTCGGCAATGATAGCGGTGGTGGCGTTCGCTTCTGCCGCCTCGGTTTTTGGCATCCCCACAAGCGAGAGCCACGCTCTGCTTGCGGCACTCTCGGGTGCGGCGGTGGCGGAAATGGGCGCAGCAGGCTGGTCGGGAAGGCTTTGGTGGTCGGTTCTGGCGGGGATTCTTTTCACCTGCGCGGGCGGCGCGCTGCAAGGCTTTTTATATAGAAAAATGCTGTCACAGAGTGCACTTTGCGATAACAAAAAGGTTTTGCGGCGGCTCGAAATAGCGGCAGCCGCATTGCTCTCCTTAATTCACGGCGCGCAGGATGGGCAAAAGTTTTCCGCCGTTATGACACTCACTCTCTCACTCTTGGGAAAACCAATAGGAGGGGGGCGTGCCGTTTTATTTTGCGCCGCTATTTTAGCGGCAGGAACCGCGCTTGGGGGAAAACGGATAATAAAAAAAGTCGGCAACGGGATAACCGTTGTCGACGAGGGGAGCGGCGTATGCTGTGATGCCGCCGCGTTTATATCAATTTTGGTTTGCACCGTGCTGGGAATGCCCGTGAGCACCACCCATACTAAAACAAGTGCGGTGCTCGGGGTAGGAATAGCCAATAAAAGTTTTAATCTAAAAACCTATTACGAAATATTTTCGTTGTGGATATTAACGTTTCCTATTTGCTTTGCCGTTGGTTATTTTATAACGCGGTTTTGCGGTTAAAAAAGCTCCTCAATGCAAACTCCGCGCGGTTTTTGCGGAGTGGAGAAAACTATCTGCGTTTCGGTGCTGCCGTATTTTTGCAGAAGGCCTATAAATTGGTCGAGATTTTCGGTTGAATCAAAGGCAACCTTGATGTGCATCGCGAAATGGCCCGTAACGCAGCTGCATTCGAGCACGTTGGGGTGCGAGCAGATAAAGGGATAAAACTCAGGCTTTTGGTCGGGGTGGAGCTCAAGATTTATAAAAGCAATAACGGGGAAGCCAAGTTTCTTTAAATTCACCTCGGCGCGGTATCCCGAAATAATCCCCTCCTTTTCAAGGCGCTCAAGGCGCGCGGCTGTGGCTGGGGAGGAAAGATAAACCTGTTCTGCCAGCTGCTTTAAGGGCATACGTGCATTCTTTTGCAGCAGAGATAAAAGCTTAAGATCGATTGCATCCATAATAGTCACCTCCTAATAATCATAACTGCGGGGGCGGTTTTTGTCAAGAAAACGGGAGGTTCCGCTTAATTTTCTAAGTCGCTTGACAAACCCCTCGGCAACAAATAAAATATAATGGTAGAAAAGAGGTGCGCGATGAAAGGGTGTTGTTTCACGGGTCACAGACCCGAAAAATGCAGCTTTCGCTATGAGGAGAATGCGGCGGAATACGTGATGCTCGCTGATGAGCTTGAGCGGCAGCTCTTAGTAGCACTTGAGCAAGGCTTCGATACCTTCTATAGCGGCGGCGCCAAGGGCTTCGATATTCTCGCAGCTGAAACGCTTATTCGCCTTCGTGAGAAACGGCCGCTTCGCATTGTTATCGTTGTGCCTTATCGCGCTCAGGCGGCAGGCTTTTCGCCGCGATGGCGCGCGCGGTATAATAGAGTGCTTGCGGCGGCTGATGAAATCGTTTATCTATCGGATGATTATTATCGCGGCTGCTTTGAGGATCGTAACCGTTATATGGTTGACCGCAGCGAGCTGGTGCTCGCGCATTACGATGGTTCGGCGGGCGGCACGCGTAACACGATAAACTATGCTAAAAGAAAAGGCATCGAGGTTATAAATCTCGGTGAGAGACTTAAAAACATATTTAACTATTCATTTTTTGATGAAAATTAAAAAGACCGAAGAATTATTCTTCGGCCTTTTCTTTTTTCGTTCTGCCATAAAGCGCGGTATGCTCATATAAAACCTCGGCGAGCCAATCGTTTATGCAATCGCCGTTTATGCGCCAGCGCCAGTTGCCCTCAAGCGTTGAGGGGGTGTTTATTCTGCCCTCGCTGCCCAGAGAAATAAGGTCGGGCATCATAAGGATGCAGGTATCGGCAACCGATGCCATGGCGGCGCGCATCATGGGCCAGATGAGGCTATCGCTCTCGCCTATACCTAAATAACGGCGCGCAAGTGCGACGTCCTCGCTCGGCGCAGTTTCGCCCCAGCCGAGGATGGTATCGTTATCATGGGTGCCTGTGTAGACCACGCAGTTAGTACCATAATTGTGGGGGAGGTAATCGCTCTCCTCTCGCGAATCAAAGGCAAACTGCAGCACCTTCATTCCGGGTAAACCGGATTTTTTAAGCAGCGCCAGCACACCCTCGGTTAAAAATCCGAGGTCCTCTGCGATGAGTGGCAGGCTGCTGCCTATTGTGGATTTAAAGGCGTTAAATAGCGACATTCCGGGACCATTTTTCCAAACGCCGTTTTTGGCGGTTTCATCACCGTAGGGAATGGCATAATAGGCTTCAAGTCCTCGGAAATGGTCAATGCGGACTACGTCGTAAACCGATAGGGCATAGGCTAAACGGCGGCACCAAAAGGAGTAGCCATCCCTTTTCATTTTTGCCCAATCGTAAAGCGGGTTGCCCCAAAGCTGACCATCCTCTGAAAATGCATCGGGCGGACAGCCTGCAACGGCGGTTGGCTCAAGCGCGGAAGAAAGCTGAAACTGATCGGTATTTGCCCAAACGTCGGCGCTGTCAAAAGCTACGTAGATGGGAATATCGCCAATTATTTTTATGCCGTTTTGGTTGGCATAGTTTTTAAGTGCGTGCCACTGCGAGGAAAATAAAAACTGCAAAAATTTATAAAACTCGATATCCTCAGCGAGCGTCTCGCGTGCGCTATCGAGAGCGGCACTATCGCGCTTTTTAAGCAGCTCGGGCCACTCATACCACGGGCGGTTTTCCTGAGAGCTTTTAATCGCCATAAACAGGGCATAATCATCAAGCCAGTATGCGCCGCGGCGGCAAAACTCGCGGTATTCATCGCTCTTTTCAAAACGCGAGAATGCAATACGCAAAAGCGGCAGGCGGTTTTGGAATAAAAGGCCGTAATCAATAAGGGTGGGGTCGCTGCCGAAATCGAAGGAATCGGCTTCAGCGCCCGTGATAAGACCTCTTTCTATAAGCAACTCAATATCGATAAAATAAGGGTTTCCTGCATAGGTCGAGAAGGACTGATAGGGCGAATCGCCGTAGCTTACGGGACCCACGGGCAGTATCTGCCAATAGCTTTGTCCCGCTTTGTTTAGAAAATCGACAAAGCGAAACGCCTCGCGACCGATGCTACCGATGCCGTAGCGCGAAGGCAGAGAGAATATTGGCATTAAAACGCCGTTTTTACGCATAAATATCTATCCCTTTACAGCTCCTGAAAGCACACCCTTGATAATATGCTTCTGACAGAGAAAATAAATAGTAACGATAGGCAGCAAGCACAGCACGATAAGTGCCATGGTTGCACCGTAATCAACCTGACCATAGCTGCCCTGCAGATACTGGATGTGAATGGGAATGGTTTTATAAAGCGTTTTATCCAGCACGAGATAAGGCAAAAGATAATCGTTCCAGACCCACATAATCTGCAAAATGCCAACCGAGATAAAGGTAGATTTCATAACGGGGGCAACAACCAGGAAAAAGGTCTGTAGCGGGGAACAACCGTCGATGGTGGCAGCCTCCTCAATATCGAGCGGAATGCTCTTAACAAAGCCTGAAAACAAGAAAACCGCAAGCCCTGCGCCAAAACCGAGATAAATTATCGGGATGGTATAGGGAGTGTTGAGAGATAATCTGTCGGCAGTGTTCGAGAGGGTGAACATAACCATCTGGAACGGAACAACCATCGAAAAAATACAAAGATAGTATATCACACGGCAAAGAATGCTGTCAACTCGGCTTATATACCAAGCCGCCATCGAGGTGCAAAGGAGTATCAGCGCGACCGAAAGCACGGTTATCACAAGGCTATAGAAAACCGAGTTATAAAACGGGTAGCCGCCGAAGGTCATTCCCTTTATGAAATTAGAAAAGCCTGCAAAGGAATCGCCGGTCGGCAGCGAAAAAAGCGAGCCTTTAATGGCATCGTTGGTTTTAAAGGAGTTATATAGCACGATAACGATGGGCGCAATCCACACCGCCGAAAGTAGTGAGAAAAAGAGAGAAAGTGCGCTTTTGCCGCGCCCCTCGCGAGTGGATATTCTCATTGCTGCACCTCTTTTCTTCTTGTAAAGTAAAGCTGCGAGAGCGCAATTACGACAACGATAAGGAAAAATATTACCGCCTTTGCCTGACCGACGCCCATATTGGTGGCGCTCTCATAAAAGGATTTATATATATTCAGCGCGACCATCTCGGTCTCGCGGAAGGGTTTTCCGTTGGTGAGTGCGAGGTTCTGGTCAAACAGCTTGAAGCCGTTTGTGAGGGTTAAAAAGGTGCAAATGGTAATCGAGGGCATAATAGATGGCAGCGTTATATGGCGCAGCAGCTGTCTGCCGTTTGCACCGTCTATGCGTGCCGCCTCAACGTATTCGCCGGGAATGTTTTGCAGTCCTGCAACGTAGATTATCATCATATAGCCTATCTGCTGCCACGAAACGAGGATAACAAGCCCCCAAAAGCCATAGCGGGCATCAAGCGCGAGCGCCGAGCCGAGGTATTCCATGATTATCGCGTCTAAAATTATTTTCCATATATAGCCGAGCACAATGCCGCCTATTAGGTTTGGCATAAAGAAAACGGTGCGAAATCCGCCCTCGCCGCGAATGCCTTTAGTGAGCGCAAAGGCAATAAAAAATGCGGCAAGATTTATAACAAGCACCGAAACTATGGTGAATGCCGTGGTGAACAAAAGCGAGCGGAAAAACGCTTTATCGCTCAGCGCGGCCGAGAAGTTCTGAGTGCCCACAAAGGTTGTGAACCGCAGCGTGCGAAACCTGAAAAACGATAGATAAATTCCTCGGATAAAGGGCCAAACAAAGCCTATTATAAAGGCGAGCGTGGTTGGCAGCAGAAATAGTGCGCCGTATTTTTTAAGGTTTTTGCGCTGGCTTTTGTTTTTAAGTGCCGAGGGGTTAAATTTTTTTGCCTTTTTCAAGAGAATTCTCCTTTTGCGCAGAAAATTAAAAGAGACGGGCGAATTCGCCCGCCCCTTAAAAAGAACTATTGCTTGGAAAGCTTATATTGCTCTGCCCAACCGTCAACAAATGCGCGAACAACCGAGTCCCAGTTGCCCTTGCCTGCCGAATAGGCAGCAAGCGCCGAGGTAACGCCGCTTCTCCAGGTCTCAACGTTGGGGGTGTGGTTGAACGCCCACGAAACGTTATAGCGACCCTCTTCAACGTATTCGTTCATAATGTTGCACAGCACGTTATCAACGTCCTTAGCGGACTTAAAGGGCGAAACAAATCCCATATCCTTAGCGAGAGCGTTGGTGCCTTTTTCGCTGGTAACAACCCATTTAAGGAAATCGAGTGTTGCCTTTCTATCGGCCTCGCTTGCGGTTTTGTTAACCGCCCAGTAGTTTTCAGTGCCGCAGCAAAGGCCCTGCTTTTCATCACGGATACCGGTATAAATGGGAAGATAGCCGATATTCTCATCGCCTATCGAGGCAATGTTGCTGTATTCCCAGGTTCCGTTCTGATAGAAGACCGCCTTTCCGTTTTTGAACTCAACGGCGGCATCGTTCTGCTCGCTGGTGAGGGTGGCGGGATCAATGGTGGAATTGTTTATATAAAGGTCCCAAAGCGCCTTATATTTATCGAGATAGGTGCCCTTGATGGTAGCGGGCTGGGTTTTGATGCCATCGGCCTCAAACTCATAGAAAAGCGGCATATTTGCGAGATGACCCGAAAAACGCCAGCTCGAGGAAGAGGCGAGACCCGCGCTTGTGAATGCCGAGAAGCCGAGCTCTGCTTTGCGGGCGGTTATCGATTCGGCAACCTCGCGCAGCTTATCAAACGAGGTGATATCCTCAATTTTATAGCCTGCCTTTTCGAGCAGCTTTTTGTTGGTGATAAGACCGTAGCCCTCATAAACGTAGGCGATGCCGTAAACGCTGTCACCGTCTTTTATGGCAAAATCATCGCTTGTGAGCTCGCGATAAACGTCGGTATCGCGAAGATCGAGGCAATAATCGCGCCAACTGTCGAGTGCTATCTGTCCGCTTATTTGGAAAAGAGTAGGTGCCGAGGATTTATCGATCTCGGCGGTGAGGGTTTCCTCGTATTTACCCTCCGCAGCGGTAACCACCTTGACCTCAACGCCCGTTTCCTTTTGGTATTCTTCAGCGAGTTGCTGCCAGGCTTTGTCCTGTTCGGGCTTGAAGTTAAGGTAATAAACCTTGCCTCCCTTGGTTTTCTTGCCGCCGCAGCCGCAAAAGAGCAGGCAAAGCGTAAGCAAGCACAGAGTGATGGATAAAAACTTTTTCATTTTTCATTCCTCCCGTGAAAATTTTATATTGTGGGTCCATCGGGCAGTATTGTAACATCTGCCGTTTGCGAAAAAGAGTTTCTTTGCGCCGCAAAAAATAAAAGGTTTTGGCAGAGCACGGCAAAAAAGGCGGATACGTGGTGAAAACAGCGGTGCGCGGTCGATAAAAGCTTTAAAATATTATGCTGCACACTGCTAGGAATATTCTCCGCTGTTGAAAAATTATTTATAATGTGTTAATATGTTTTCATAAAAGGAAGGGATAAAAATGAAAAGAACAGTTTGTTTAATTTTATGTTTAGTATTAGCGCTCGCGGCGGTTGGCTGCAGCAAATCGGCAAGCAGCGACAGTAGCGGAGAGCCTCAGAATATGGGCGCCACGGAAAACGGAGATTTATCAGAAATTACCACGCTCGATAAGGCAGCGGAATATCTCGAAAGCATTTTAGGACTTAAAGAAAACTATAATTCATACGTAGATAGCAAAACCGCCAAAAGCTATATGCTGATGGAGGGAAAAGCTGCACCGCTTGAAAATAATGGTGAGATAAAATTAAACGGCAAAAATATCACCCTGCCTGATGAATGCAAAAGGGTGGCAGAAGCGATCGCGCTCACCTATGCGGACGAAAAGGATGCAAACGCCATGCTTAGCGGCGGAGCGACTGTTGCACGCAACTTTAAAACGAGCGATGGTGAGAACGTTACCCTCGCGCTTTATAGCGAAAAGGGTGCCACCGCAGAAAATAGTAACGTGGTTGGAATAAGCTTTGAGTGCGCTAAAAGCTATAGTTTTTCGGCACTCGGCATAGAAAAGGGAACGCCCTTAGCCTCTGTGATAAAAAAACTCGGCAAACCTGATTACGTAAGCGCCATATCTTCCGATGGTGGCATAAATTTCGATCTGCAATACACAAGCGGAGATTTCCTGCGCGTGGTTTATAACTCTCTCACCGGAATGAGTTACCTTATAATTGAGGTTTAAAAAATTCAGCCGCTGGGTGAAATAGAAAAAGCAAAAGACCCCCGTTCTTTTTGAACGGGGGTCTTGCCGCATAATGGGAGCAGTTTTTAGGAGAGGAATTTATTTTTGTTTGAAAAGAAGGCTTTTAAGCTGCTCCATTCGCTCTTTAGGCGGAGGGTGATTTCGTTTATCCTCTAAAAATATATAATAGAGGTTCAGATGCTCGCGGGGGTTGTCGTTCATAGGCAGCCTCCTTTAATATTCGCCGTAATAGGTGTAGTAGTTGTATTTTGTTCCTGTGCATACGGGACCGGGGAAGTCGCTGCCCTCTGTGGAGTGATTTTGCTCCTCCATTTCGGCGGTTGTCAGATTGAAATAAAAATGATAAGCGTCATCGGGAGCGGAGCCTATCGGGTCATCGAAGGTTATATCGCAGGCATACCATTCGCCGTCAAGCTCTATTGCGTTCCACTTGTGTCCGCCGCCCGCATTGCCAACGATACCGGTGCAGTTAACGCCAACGCGTAGCATAAGGGTCTGGAATGCCTCGGAATAGGATTCGCAAACGCCGTAGCCGTTAACTAAAATTCCGTAAGCGCTCCAGTTATCCTCGTTTATGCCGTTCCACTTTGCGCCCAGGTTATAGTGCGAGTTCTTTAAAATATAATTATAAATCAGGCGCTCCTTTTCAACAGCGGGAGCATCGGCAGGAATGGTGGAAATAATGCTCTCTATCTTTTTATCAAAAATAGCCTTCTTTGCAAGAATGCTCGCCTTGAGCTCGTCAGTTATGGTTGCGGGGTTGTGTCCGTAGGTGCAGTAGTTTTTTCCGTCGGAATAGCAGAACGAAATTTTTGCGTTGGTTGTTTGACGGTGAAGCGTTAAGGTATTGCCAAGATAGAAATGCTCGGGGTTATCAAACATATAAATGAAATATATATAATAATTTCTGCCTTCTCCAACCGCTTTGGGCAGGTCAACCGCGGGCTCGAGATTTTTAATCGCCTTATCAATAGCGAGATACCATTCCTTTTGCTCGGCGTTCAGCGTTGAATAAAGATAACGCTGGGTAACGGGCAGGGCGGTATGCTTTTGATTTGTTGTATAGGCGTGGGTTTTGTTGGAGGGTTTTTCGGGCTCGGGCTGCGGCTCCGGCTGTGGTTCGGGTTCCGGCTGCGGCTCGGGATCGGGGGTTACGATTTCTTCCTCTTCGTCAGCAGTCGGCTCGGAGCTTGTATTGTCTTCCTCTTTCTCTTCTTCCTCGGGCGTGGGAGTAGGTGTAGGAGTGGGAGCAGGAGTCGGCGTGGGCGTGGGCTTAGGTGTCGGCTTTGGGGTCGGCTTTACCACCTTATCAATGGTGGGAATAGCGGGCTTTTTATCCGCGAGGTCCTCTTTCGGGTCTTCGGGCCTTTCGAGCTCAACGGTAATCGAGCCGTCGTCGTTTTCCTCGATTTCAACCTTATATTCCTTATCAATTTTATGAACAAACTCATCAAGGCTCGATACGTTATCGAAGGTGTTTTCGGGAATTTCGGGCAGCTGTTCGGTCGGTGTGTCGGAGGAGGTGCCGCTCACCGATGAGGTGCTGCTCACGTCTTTTGTGGATGCGCTTTTTTCGCCGCAGGCGGCGAGCGAGAGTGTCAGCACGAGTGCGAGAGCGAGAGTTAAAATCTTTTTCATAATAAAAACCCCTTATCAGGTAATTGTTCGACCGTTTGGTCCTTACACTAATAAGGGGTTTTCAGAACGTGATTTGGTTTTATTTTTTGCCAAAAAATTTTTAAATTTTTAATTTCCAACCGAAACGTTGCCGTTATTTGCCGTTGCAGCAAGCTCCTCAAGGTAGGGCGAGGTGCCGACCAAAACAATAGGCTGTTTCGTTCCACCAAAGGTGGAATCAATCGTGACTCCTCCTGCAGCGTTAATTGTTATGGTGCCTGTGAGAGAAGAACAGCCTCGGAAAGTTCTTTCCAGATTGGCTGCCGTTTTGGGAATGGCGCCGCCAACAGTGGCGAGTGAAGAGCACCATTCAAAAGTAGTACCTAAATAGTTGATTTGGCTTGGAATGTTGGGAACGCTTTTAAGCGACGTGCAGTAATAGAAGGATCCCGACATAGATACGACAGTATCGGGAATTTGCGGAATGGTGCTAAGAGAGCTGCAGTCGGCAAAGGTTGCCTGCAGACTCATAAGGTTCGAAGGGAAGTTTGGAATAGTGATTAAACTTTTGCAACCATCAAAGGTTCTGTCCATAGTTTTTATGCCATTGGGCAGAGTGGGAACCGTTTTCAACTTTTCACACTGATAGAAAGTTTTAGTCATATTGGTAGCGCTTTTCGAAATATTCTTAACCGATTCAAGCGCCCAGCAAAACGAAAAAGCGCCCTCTAAATTTTCGACGCTATCAGGCATTTGAGGAACCGAGGTTAACGAGGTGCAGTATTCGAATGCGAAGCGAAGGTTTATGAGGCTTGTGGGAAGATTGGGAATAGACTTTAGCGCGTTGCAGCTGCAGAAGGTGCGTTCCATAGAGGTAACGCCGTTTGGTAGCTCGGGAACCGAGGAAAGCTTATTGCAAAGCTCAAAGGCATAATCCATATTGGTTGCGTTTTTGGGAAGATTTTTAACCGTAGTAAGTGCAAGGCAGCCCTGGAATGCTTCAACCAAAGAGATGGCAGAATCGGGCAGCCTCGGTGCGGAGGCAAGCTTTTCGCAAAGCATAAAGGTGCGGGCTAAAACGGTAACTGCGCTTCCGTTTATGTCTGAGGCAATATCAGCGTATGAGGTTTTGGTTGTATCGTTAACACGGACCGACCAACTAATATTGCTCATTTGGCTTAACTTCATGTTTTGGGCGCTGTTGGGGTTGCCTTTAACGTCAGCGCTGTTATAATATCCGCAGAAATAGGTGTAATCCTCGGTTACGAGGGTATCACCTCTTTGTGCGGTGGAGAGAACTTTTTGTCCGCTATTATAGGTCTTGCCCGCGGCGGTAATATATTTTGCGCCCTCGGGAACAACAAAGCGAGTATCGGCGGGGGTGGAAACAGTGTCTGAGCTTGTTGTGGTGCTCTCGGTGTCGCTGCTTGCGGCATCGGTGCTGCTCGATACAAACTCCGAGCTGATATCCGACACGTAGTCGCCGCCCACGTCAAGCACAAGGCTGGAGGAGGGGGAAGGGTCCTCCTTATCGGTGTTGGAGAGAATAACCGCGGTGCCCGTTCCGCCCACAATAAGGGTGCCGGCAACGATGGTGGCAATCAATTTGGTGGAAACACCTGTGGCAACGGCAGTGGCAGCAGTTGCGGCGGTTGCCGTGGTGGCTGCTGTTGCGGCTGTAGCCGCAGTTGCAGCAGTGGCAGTCGTGGCGGCAGTAGCGGCAGTAGCTGTAGCAGCCGAGATAGAAGCGCCCGTTGCAGCGGTAATACCTTTGGCAATGGTGGCAATTTTGGTGGCAGGCAGCAGCTTTCCTGCGCTCTCTGCCAGCAGCCACTTGAAGAACGGGAAGAAGCCAAATGCGTGCAGCTTGATGCCGTTTTTCTTTTCGTAGTCCTCAACTGAGGTCTTGATAGCCTTTCGGGCATAGTTTAAGCGGCTCTTTACGGTGTTTTCCGAAACGCCCTGAATTTCGGCTATCTCCTTAACCGATAATTCATCGAAATAATACATCATGGTGGCGCTTCGCTGCTCCTCGGATAATTCATCCAAAATAGCAAGCACGGTTTTTCTGAAATCGTCCTGGTCGAGCGCCTCGTGGGGGATAAATTCGGCGGATTCCTCTTTAAGGTCATCAAAGATGGTGTGTCCGTCCTCATCCTCAGAAACGATAACATCCTTTTTCTTTTTGAAATAGCGTGTGCACTGGTGGTAGGTTATCTGCTTCATCCAGGTAACGAATGCGGCAGGCTCCTTGAGAGAACCTATGGTGTTTATAATCTCAATAAACGTTTCCTGCGTTATATCGCAGGCGAGGTCATCATCCTTAACCGTTTTGAGCGCGAAATAATAAACGTCGTTATAAAACGCGCCGAAAAGCGCGCCCTGGGCTTCCACGTCGCCCTCTTTGGCGGCAGTAACAAGTTTAACTAACAGTTCTTTTTCCATATTCTCTCCTCAAACTTAAAGCGCCGAGCGCCCGTTTAATAAATTATAGCATAGGTTATACGCCTTTTCCACCTACATTATTAAAGGGGATTTAAAATGGCGGTGGGTTTTATTTTCATAAAACGTTTTTGCTTGGTAAAAATAGGCTTATAGCAATGTGAATTGATTTTTTCGGCTTTCGAGCACGCCCTCCTGCCGCAGCTTGCTGATTTCAGCCGAAAGACCGCTGCGGTCCACCTCCAGATAATCGGCAAGCTCCTGCCGGTCAAAGGGAATCGAAAAATTGTTGCTTCCCGCCTTTTTGGCATAAAACGAGAGATAGGTGAGCAGCTTTTCGCGCGTGGTGCGCTTGGAGGTTATCTCAATCTTTTGGTGAAAAAGAATGGTTTTTGTGGCGAGGTCGCGCATTAGGTTGAATATCAGCTGCTGATGAAAAAGGCAGTGCTTGCTGCAGGTGTGCAGAACGTGACCGCTGTCAATCAGCATAACCTCGCACGGCTCGTTGGCAATAACCGAAACGGGCACCGTATCGATTTCGGCGCAGGCAAACGCCTCGGCAAAAACCTCGGACGGACCTATGTTGCTTAAAATGCTGCGGTTGCCGTAGTAATCAATTTGGATTATCTGCGCGCTGCCCGAAAGCACGATGCCTATATATTTTGCGGGGCTTCCCTCTGAGAGGATGGTGTATTTTTTATCAAAACTCACCACGCGTGCGCCCAGGCAGCCGAGCATTTTCAAAAGCTCATCATCTGCGATACCAAAAAAGAGGGGACACGCCCTTAAAATTTTAAAATATCTTTGCATTTTTATCTCCGTTTGTTGAAAATTCAACATAATTTATAAAAACATTGTACTATAATAGACTCATAAAAGCAAGGAGGAAAATAAATGAAAATTGCTTTTTTTGATGCAAAACCTTACGATAGGGCATCGTTTGATAAATACGGAGAAGCGCACGGCGTTAAATTTAAATATTTTGAAACCAAGCTGAGTGAGGACACAGTAGGCCTCGCCCGCGGGTATGACGGCGTTTGCGTTTTCGTTAACGATACGGTAAATGCAGCGGTAATCGATGGTCTGGCAGAGCTGGGTGTTCGCGTGCTGGCGCTGCGCTGTGCGGGCTTTAACAACGTGGATATGAAGCACGCCTTCGGAAAGCTCCACGTGTTGCGCGTGCCCGCCTATTCGCCCTATGCGGTTGCCGAGCACACTATGGCACTTTTGCTCACCTCGGTCCGCCGAATTCACAAGGCTTATATCCGTTCTAAGGATTTCAATTTCAGCCTGTCGGGACTTACCGGCTTCGATTTATACGGAAAAACGGTTGGCGTTATCGGCACGGGCCGCATTGGTCGCGTGTTTATCGATATCTGCCGCGGCTTTGGAATGAAGGTGCTGGCATACGATAAATATCCCGCCGCAGGGCTGGATAACGGCGATACGGTACGCTACGTAGGTCTTGATGAGCTTTTTGCAAGCAGTGATATTATCTCGCTGCATTGCCCGCTCAATGAGGAGACCTATCATATTATCGATGCCGCCGCAATAGAAAAATGCAAAAAAGGCGTTGTGTTGCTTAACACCTCGCGCGGTTCGTTGGTCGATGCCGAGGCGTTGCTCGCGGGTATCAAGCAGCGTAAGGTCGGCGCTGCCTGCCTCGATGTTTACGAGGAGGAATCCGACCTGTTCTTTGAGGATAATTCGGGTCACATTATGGAGGACGACACCCTCGCCCGACTTATAACCATGCCCAACGTTATAGTAACCTCGCATCAGGCGTTTTTAACTGAGGAGGCACTCGAGAACATAGCCGAAACCACGGTTAAAAACATAATGGGATTTTTTGAAAAGGGACAGTGCGAAAACGAGCTTTGCTACCGCTGCGGCTCGGCTGAGGACTGCAAAAACGGAAAATGCTTTTAAAAAGGGGAATAATATGAAAAGAAGAATCATTAAAATAGATGCCGATAAGTGCAACGGTTGCGGCGCTTGTGCCGCAGCCTGCCATGAGGGAGCCATTGAGATGATAGATGGCAAAGCGGTGCTCACCCGCGAGAATTATTGCGATGGCTTGGGCGATTGCTTGCCTGCCTGCCCTGTGGATGCCATATCGTTTGAGGAGCGCGAAGCCCCTGCCTATGATGAGCAGGCGGTCCGCCGCGCAAAAGAGGTTGCTGCGCCGCTGCCGTGCGGCTGTCCCGGAAAGCAAGCACGTGCAATAAAGCGTGAGCCGGCTCCCGCAGTTCCGCGCTCGGCGGCACAGAGCCAACTCTCGCAATGGCCCTGCCAGATAAAGCTTGTTCCCACGGGAGCTCCGTATTTTGACGGCGCAAACCTACTTATCGCTGCCGATTGTACCGCCTTTGCCTACGGCAATTTCCACAGCGACTTTATCCGCAACCACATAACCCTTATCGGCTGCCCGAAGCTCGACCAGGGCGACTATGCAGAAAAGTTGACAGAAATAATAAAAAGTAATAATATTAAAAGTGTTAAGGTCGTGCGAATGGAGGTTCCCTGCTGCGGAGGAATAGAAAACGCGGTTAAGCGCGCGCTCATGCAGAGTGGCAAGTTTATTCCCTGGCAGGTCATCACCATATCGACCGATGGCAGAATTTTAGATTAACCCTCGGGAGGAACAAAAGTGTATATAACAGATGATATCAAATACGTTGGCGTTAACGACCATAAGATAGACCTTTTTGAAGGTCAATACGTAGTGCCTAATGGCATGGCATATAATTCCTACGTGATTGTGGATGAAAAAATCGCGGTTATGGACACCGTTGATGCCAACTTCACCCACGAATGGCTGGATAACCTCCAAACCGCGCTTGAGGGCAGAAAGCCCGATTATCTTATCGTGCAGCACATGGAGCCCGACCATTCGGCAAATATAGTAAACTTCCTTAAAGCCTATCCCGCCGCAACGGTTGTTTCCTCGCAGAAGGCTTTTGCGATGATGAAAAACTTTTTCGGCACCGATTTTGAGGATAACCGCCTTATCGTGGGCGAGGGTGATACCCTGTCGCTCGGCAAGCATACCCTCACCTTTGTGACCGCTCCTATGGTGCATTGGCCCGAGGTTATCGTAACCTATGATAGTGCCGATAAGGTTCTTTTCTCGGCTGATGGCTTCGGCAAGTTCGGCGCGCTTGACCGTGAGGAGGACTGGGCGTGTGAGGCAAGAAG
>JAZOPP010000025.1:0-4525 GCA_045655625.1 Acutalibacteraceae bacterium | reverse complement strand
GGTGTTGTTCTGATATTCGTTGGAGGCCTTTCTAAAAAGCTTGTAACCATAGGCCTTGCCACCATAGGCGTTTTGGGTGTATCGGGTTATTTAATAGCGATGAAGGTTTTAGGCTACGCCAGCAACCGAATTACAGCGTGGTTAAATCCGTGGTCCGACCCCGTAGGCGCCGGCTACCAGACTATACAGTCGCTTTTGGCTATAGGTTCGGGTGGCGTGCTAGGTAGGGGACTTGGTCAGTCACGTCAAAAGCATCTTTGGGTACCCGAACCGCACAACGATTTCATATTTTCAATTGTTTGTGAGGAACTCGG
Source organism: Acutalibacteraceae bacterium (assembly GCA_045655625.1). Lineage (GTDB taxonomy): Bacteria > Bacillota > Clostridia > Oscillospirales > Acutalibacteraceae > SIG589. Next base: position 4,211 of record JAZOPP010000025.1, on the reverse strand, counting down.
CCTTATAGGCGCAATAATTATCATAATAATTTTCTGTGCATTGATTTGGCGAGGTTTTACCATAGCAATGCGCTCAAAGGATAAGTTCGGCTCTCTGCTCGCTTTAGGACTTACTTTCCAGGTTGGCCTGCAGGTAGCCCTTAATATTTTGGTTGTAACCAACACCATTCCCAACACAGGCATAAGCCTCCCTTTTTTCAGTTATGGCGGAACGGCGCTGATAATTTTGCTGGCGGAAATGGGTATAGTTTTATCGGTCTCACGGTCAAGTTCTATTGAAAAAACATAAAACTCTTTGTAGGTGATAGTATGCATATTTTGTTTGCAGGCGGCGGAACTGCCGGTCATATTAATCCGGCATTAGCAGTGGCAGGCTATATCAAAGAGCATCATCCTGATGCTAAAATCAGCTATATTGGTACAGAAAAAGGCTTGGAAGCGCGTTTGGTTCGCGAAGCAGGCTATGATTTCTATACCATCGAGGTAGCAGGTTTTCAGCGTAAGATATCTTTTGAGAACATAAAAAAGAATATTTCTGCCGTTGTTAAGATGTTCACATCTTCCTCGGCTGCTAAAAAATTATTAAAATCCTTGAATCCTGATGTTGTTGTAGGAACGGGTGGTTACGTAAGCGGTCCTGTTCTTCGCGAGGCAGCAAAGCTCAAAATTCGCACCTGCATTCACGAGCAGAACGCATATCCGGGAGTTACCAATAAGGCATTATCCTCTATGGTTGATGAGGTTATGCTGGCATTTCCGGAGGCTGAGGGAAAACTTAAAGGTAAGAATAAGGCTGTTATCACGGGTAATCCGGTAAGAATGAGCGTTCTGAACGCTAACCGTGAGGACGCACGTAAAAAGCTTGGAGTAAAAGATAAGACGGTTATTCTGTCGTTTGGCGGAAGCTTGGGTGCGCGCCCCATCAATGATTCTGTAACTGGACTTATTAAATGGCATGCCGATTCTAATGAAATATATCACATTCACGGAACGGGAAAATACGGTTACGGTAAGATGATGGATGATTTAAAAAGCGAAGGCATAGAGCTTGATAAATGTCCTAACGTTGACGTTCGTGAATACATAAATGATATGGATATATGTCTTGCTGCGGCTGATTTGGTCATCTGTCGTTCCGGCGCCATTACGCTGAGTGAACTGCAAAATTGCGGCAAAGCGGCTATTCTGATTCCCTCACCGTATGTTGCCGAAAATCATCAGTTCCATAATGCGATGGCGCTTAAGAGGGTAGGAGCTGCAGAGATCATTGAGGAAAAAGACCTTAATAGTGAGAAATTGATTGAAACAGTTTCATTGCTTGTGAATGATAAATCGGCACTCAGCAAAATGGGCGAAAATGCAAAAAAATCCGCAATTGCAGATTCTAATAAGCTCATTTACGACGTAATTATGGAATTATTCACTGTAGCATAAAAATCTTGCCTCTCATAGTATGAAATGTAGGTTTTATACCGTTTTGTACGAGAGGGTGCGAAGATAAATGTCAAAACTTCATATAAACGGCGGAAAAAGGCTCTGTGGAGAGATAAGTGTTCACGGTGCCAAGAATAGTGTTCTGCCGATTTTGGCGGCCACGTTGCTCTGTAGGGGCAATTGCGTGATACATAATTGTCCTCATCTTTCGGATGTTGATGCATCGGTAAGGATATTAGAGCATTTAGGATGCGATTGCAATCGCGAGGGCGATACGCTTATTGTAAATACTGAGGCTCTTTCTCGTTTTGATATTCCCGATGATCTTATGCAAGAAATGCGCTCCTCTATTGTATGGCTTGGGGCAATTGCAGGGAGAATGGGAAAGGTGAGATTAAGCAGCCCTGGTGGTTGTGAGTTAGGTCCTAGACCGATCGATCTGCATATTTCTTCGCTCAAAAAATTGGGCCTTATTATATCCGAAGACCACGGCTATATCGAATGCAGAGTGGATAGGTTTTTAAAGGGCAGCGAGATTCACTTAGCTTTTCCAAGCGTAGGCGCAACCGAAAATATTATGCTTGCTGCAGTTTTGGCGCGAGGAATTACGGTTATACATAATGCTGCCCGCGAGCCTGAAATAGCCGACCTGCAAAACTTTTTAAATAAGTGTGGTGCTCGTGTTTCGGGCGCCGGAACCGACACAGTTATAATCGAAGGTGTTACCTATTTGCGCGGGGCGGAGCATAGCGTTATTCCTGACCGCATTGTTACCGCAACCTATATGGCTGCAGCGGCGGTCACTGGTGGCGAGGTAATTATTAAGAAAATAAACCCCGAGCATTTGCGTTCTGTTTTTGCGGTTTTTCGAGAAATGGGTTGTGCTATTGAGTTATCAAAAGGCGATTTGCGAATTTCCGCTCCGCAGAAAATCGAGCGTTTTTTAAATGTTCAAACCCTTGTTTATCCCGGTTTTCCCACCGATGCAGGTCCGCTGCTTGTTGCAGCTGCTTGCGTTGCAAACGGTACTTCAATGTTTGTGGAAAATATATTTGAAAACCGCTATAGATATATTGATGAAATGCGCCGTTTGGGTGCTAAAATAAAGGTTGTTGACCGTGTGGCAGTTATTGATGGCTCTGATAATCTCTCAGGAGCCAAGGTGTCCTCAACCGATTTGCGTGGCGGCGCGGCTTTGGTAATAGCAGGCCTTGCAGCACACGGAAAAACAGAGGTAGGTCAAATCCATCATATTGACCGTGGTTATGAGGATATTGAGGAAAATCTGCGCTGTTTGGGCGCTGATATAAAAAGGAAATGATGATATGAGTCAAAAAGAAATGGGAAGGGAAACGGCAATCAGAAAAACCGTCAAAAAGCGCAATAAACGCAGAAAAAGAAAGCTTTTGATTTTCTTTTCGGCGTTTTTGGTTATTGCACTTGCTGTATTAGTTGTTTTGTCTGCAACGGTTTTGTTTCCTGTGAAAAATATAATAGTTGAAGGCAAGAGTCCATATACCACCGAGGAGATTATTTCCGCAAGCGGCATAGAGGATGACAATATAATTATGCTTTCTTCCACTAAGGTTAAAAACCGAATTTCTAAAAAATTGCCGCTTAGTGGCGATATAAGCATAAGCAAGAAATTTCCCGATACCGTAAAAATCATGGTGAACACCGCTGTTCCTGCGTATTATTTCTTTTCTGATGAGATTTTTTATATAGCCGATGAGGAATATAAGATTATTAAAAAAGACGTTGCAGCACCAGAAAAATGTAAATACTTAAAGGTTTCCGAACTGAATGTTGTTGACCCTGGAAGTAAACTTAAGCTCACGGCAGATGATGAAGCGCAAATTAATGAAATTTCCGCAATATGCGGTAAATATGATTTTACGGTAACGGCGATTGACGTTAGCAAAGATCTCGACCTTAAAATCATATTAAAGGACAAGCTTTTAGTTCTGCTTGGAAGTAATATGGATTTAGAAGGTAAATTTCTACATTTATCCGCTATACTTCCCAAAATGTCCGATACCGCGCAGGGTACAATTGACCTGCGAAATTGGACAAGTTCAAACGTAAAGTCAATATTTAGAGATGAGAAAATCAATATTTTGGATTTTTGTGCTCAAAACGAGCAAAAATAAATGAAAATAATTTAATTTTTTTGAAAATAGGCATTGAAATTTATTACATAATGTGATATTATCATTTTGTGTAATTGTTTTGTACAAGCATATTTTTCAAAGTTTATATAAAACATATTGGAAAGGTTGAAAAAAATGTCACTCGAAGTTTCAAACGAACTCAGCAATGTAGTAAAAATTAAGGTTGTAGGTGTCGGCGGCGGCGGCGGAAACGCTATTAACCGCATGGTTGATGCAGGTGTTCGCGGCGTAGAATTCGTTGCTATCAACACCGATAAGGCAGCTTTATATCTTTCTAAGGCAAATCAGAAAATCCAGATCGGCGAAAAGACCGCTAACGGTATGGGTGCAGGTGCTAATCCTGAGCGCGGCAGAAATGCAGCTGAGGAGTCTAAGGATGAAATCACTGCAGCTATCCGCGATGCAGATATGATCTTCATCACCGCAGGTATGGGCGGTGGTACCGGTACCGGTGCTGCTCCCATCGTTGCAGCTATCGCTCGTGAGCTTGGCATTCTTACTGTTGGTATCGTTACCAAGCCCTTCGCTTTCGAAGGTAAGAGAAGAATGGAGCAGGCTGAGGCTGGCATTGCAGCTCTCCGCGAGCAGGTTGATAGCTTAGTTGTT
>JAZOPP010000024.1:0-1323 GCA_045655625.1 Acutalibacteraceae bacterium | reverse complement strand
TTCCTTTGGTAACGGTCTTGTAGAGCTTGGCAACGAGCGCGATGATTTTATCGTGCTGGACGCTGACCTCGCAGCAGCAACCAAAACAGGAACGTTCAAAAAAGCCTTCCCCGAGCGCCATTATGATTGCGGTATCGCTGAGCAGAATATGGTTAGCATCGCCGCAGGTATCGCTGCCACAGGCAAGCGCGTAGTTTGCAGCACATTCGCAATGTTTGCCGCAGGCCGCGCCTATGAGCAGGTTCGCAACTCCATCGGCTATCCCCACTTAAACGTTATCATCGGCGCAACCCATGCTGGTATTTCGGTTGGTGAGGACGGCGCAACACACCAGTGTTGTGAGGATTTAGCCCTTATGCGTACCATCCCGGGTATGACTGTTATCAACCCTGCAGATGATACCGAGGCTAAGGCGGCTCTCCGTGCAGCATTTGACCACGATGGTCCCGTTTATATCCGCTTCGGTCGTCTTGCCGTTCCGGTAATATTCGGTGATGATTATAAGTTCGAAATCGGCAAGGGCATCGAGCTCCGCGAGGGTAGCGACGTAACCGTTATCGCAACCGGTCTCCTGGTTAGCGAAGCTCTCGAGGCATATGAAATGCTGAAAGCCGAGGGCATCTCCGCCAGAATTATCAATATGCCTACCATCAAGCCTATCGATAAGGATATCATCGTTAAGGCAGCTCGTGAAACCGGTGCTATCGTAACCGCAGAAGAGCACACCGTTATCGGCGGTCTTTTCGGTGCTGTAAGCGAGGTTGTTGCAATGGAAGCTCCCACTCCCATCGTTCCCGTAGCAGTAAACGACGTTTATGGTCATTCCGGTCCCGCCCCCGTTCTTCTTGATGAGTTCGGTCTGCGCGCAAAGGATATCGTAGCCGCCGCTAAGACCGCAATTTCCAAGAAATAAATCGTTTTAACCCCCGACTATTGTCGGGGGTTTATTTTTTGTTTCGGTGGCTTTTTTATCAAAGAAATATTGAAAATATATCTATATAGTAGTATAATAAAATAGAATTTATATACACATACGGAGGTGAGGATGTTGAAACGTTGGATTATCCCGAAATATTCCAAGGAATTAGTGAACAATCTGGCAGAAGAGTGTGATATCGAACCGTTTTTGGCGCTGATTTCGGTTCAGCGCGGCTATACCGATGCGCTTGCACTTGATGCCTTTCTATCCTGCGAGGATGACCTTGACGATCCGTTTATCCTCGCCGATATGGATAAAGCCGCCGCCTGCGTAAACGCAGCGATAGAAGAGGGTAAGCTAATAGCAGTTTACGGCGATTACGATTGCGATGGTGTCACCGCAAC
>JAZOPP010000023.1:0-15113 GCA_045655625.1 Acutalibacteraceae bacterium | reverse complement strand
AGCCATAAGAACGGCTATCTTGGAGTTGATGTTGATATCTTCCCTTTGGATGGACAACCCGAATCCGATGAAGAATATGAGCTTTGGTACAGAAAGCTTAAAAAGATTTATTCAAAATATCGCTATTACATTCTCGACCCCGGGTTTTCTATAAAATACCGCATAGCAATCCCGATTTTGAGGCTGATTTTTGGAGGCAAAAAGCGACTTCTTAAAAAAGCCGCCAAGCTTCATTCGCTCTATCCTTATGAGGGTGCTAAAAAGGTTGGCAGCGTTGAAAGTGTGTATCACCGCAAGAGCGATCGCTTTAATCCGCAGGCCTTCGAAAAAACGGTGGACTGCAGCTTTGAGGGTAAATCCTTTAAAATTCCCATAGGTTACGATGAAGTTCTAACCCAACTCTTTGGCGACTATATGCAACTTCCTCCCATCGAAAAACAGATTACTCACCATTCCTCAAACTCCTTCCTACTCGAGGAAGACGAACTAGAGAAACGCGAGTCAATCAAGGTTTTTTATACTCCCCATAATCTTTAAAACAAGGATGGAAACTTTATATGTTTAAGGACAAAGTTTTACTTATCACAGGCGGAACGGGAAGCTTCGGCAACGCGGTGCTCAACCGCTTCCTCTCAACCGATATTAAAGAGATTCGCATTTTCTCCCGCGATGAGAAAAAGCAGGATGATATGCGCCACGAATTCCAGGCAAAGATGCCGCACCTTGCCGAGAAGCTGCGCTTCTTTATAGGCGACGTGCGCGATTTAGCTTCGGCCAAGAATGCTATGCACGGGGTTGATTATATCTTCCACGCTGCTGCATTAAAGCAGGTTCCCTCCTGCGAATTCTTTCCGCTTGAGGCAGTGAAGACCAACGTGCTCGGCACCGATAACGTGCTGACCGCCGCAATTGAGGAGGGCGTTAAGACCGTTATTTGTCTTTCGACCGATAAGGCTGCCTACCCCGTTAACGCGATGGGCACCAGCAAGGCTATGATGGAAAAGGTTGTGGTTGCAAAGAGCCGCACCGTTAGCCCCGAGAAAACCAAAATCTGCTGCACCCGCTACGGCAACGTTATGTGCTCGCGTGGTTCGGTTATTCCGCTTTGGATTGAGCAGATAAAATCGGGCAAGCCGATTACCGTTACCGATAAGAGCATGACTCGTTTTATTATGTCGCTTGATGAGGCGGTTGACCTCGTGTTGTTTGCATTCGAAAATGGTGTTTCGGGTGATATTTTGGTTCAGAAAGCACCTGCCTGCACCATTGAAGTTTTGGCACAGGCTGTTTGTGAATTGTTCGCACCCGGCCACGAAATTAAGGAAATCGGTATTCGCCACGGCGAAAAAATGTACGAAACGTTGCTCACCAACGAAGAATGTGCCAACGCCACCGATATGGGCGATTTCTATCGCGTTCCCGCCGATAAGCGCGACCTTAACTACGATAAATATTTCACAGAGGGCGACACTGCCCGCAACACCTTAACCGAGTTCAATTCCAACAACACAGAGCTGCTTGACGTTTCGCAGGTTAAGGAAAAGCTTTTATCCCTCGCTTATATTCGCGAGGAACTCAAAAAAAGTGAGGAAAAATAAATGCAAGAAATTGCCAAGCAGGGTGTAAGCGTTCTGCTTAGAAGCGCCTTGAGCGGTGAAAAACTTCCGCTGCCCGAGGGCTTTACGCTTGAGGGTGCCTATAGCATAATAAGGCGGCACCGCATTATGAGCATGTGCTATTGCGGCGCCTGCAACTGCGGCATTGATGAGAGCTTGCCGGTTATGCAAAAACTGCAAAGCCAGACCTATGCCGAGCTCATCCGCGGCGAATGCCAGGAATGGGAGCTTAGCCGCCTTAAAACCGAATTCAAAAAAGCGAATATAGACTTTTTGCCGGTTAAGGGCTTATTTATTAAAAAGCTCTATTCTCAGCCGCATATGCGCTATATGGCCGATGCTGATATACTCATAAAGCCCGAACAGCGTGAGACTATCGAGCAGCTTCTTTCAAGTCTCGGCTACCACAAATATGCCGAGAGTCTTTGTGAGATAATCTATGAAAACGATAATCTCCATCTCGAGCTTCACAAATGGCTGATTCCGCCCGATATAAAGGATTATTTCTGCTATTTTAAGGCTGCGTTTGACCGTGCCGAACAGGTGGATGGCAGCGAATATAAAATGCGCGATGAGGACCATTTTATTTATGTTTTCGTGCATTTTGCGCGCCACTATCGCGGTGGCGGAATAGGGCTTAAACACCTGTGCGATCTTTTCGTGTGCCGCGAGGGACTAACCCTTGATGAGGAATACCTGAAATCAGAGCTTGAAAAGCTTTCGCTTTTGGAATTTTATTTAAACGTGAGCTCTGCGCTTGATGCGTTTTTCCTTGAGGGCGAAAAAAATGACGTGAGTGAGCTGATTATAGACACCGTTTTCGAAAGCGGAGCCTATGGCACTGCCAAAAGTGTTCGCCTTTCGGATGCTGCTCGCCGTGCAGGAGATAAAGGCGTGAGAAAAGCGCGCCGCTCGCACCTTTTATGGACCTTGTTTTTGCCATATTCGATTATGTGCATTAAATATCCCGTGCTAAAAAAGGTGCCTTTTTTGCTGCCGTTTTTATGGGCATGGAGAATAATAGCCGCACCGTTTAAGGGCAGAAGCAAGGCGCTTGAGGGCCTGCGCGAGGTGCACGATCTCTCGGCTAATGAGATTCGTGAATTTGCCGAAAAGCTCAATGCGGTTGGACTCAAATTTGATTTTTAAACGGAGGAATTTATGAAATTTCTGGTTTTAGGCTGCGGCGGCATGGCAGGACATACCATTTCGCTTTATCTTACCTCTAAGGGACACGAGGTGTTCGGTTTTGACCGCGCGGTTTCCCCCATCGTCAATTCTGTGGCGGGCGATGCGCGCGACACCGAGGCCCTGCGCTCCTTAATCACTGAAGGGAAATATGATAGCGTTATAAACTGCATTGGCATTTTAAATCAGTTTGCCGAGCAGAATAAATCGCTTGCCGCATTTTTAAACGGCTATCTGCCGCACTTTTTAGCTGAGGTGACCGAGGGCACCGATACTCAGGTGATACACATGAGCACCGACTGCGTTTTCTCGGGCAAACGAGGCGGCTACACCGAGGATGACGCGCCCGACGGCGAGACCTTTTATGACCGCAGCAAGGCGCTCGGCGAGCTCTGCGACCATAAAAATATCACTCTGCGCAACTCTATAGTCGGCCCTGATATAAATGAAAACGGAATAGGTCTTTTTAACTGGTTCATGAAGCAGGAGGGTCCCATAAACGGATTTACCAAGGCAATGTGGACAGGACAAACTACTCTGCAGCTTGCCAAAACCATGGAGGTTGCGGCACGCGAAAAGGCACACGGACTTTATAACACCGTGCCCGACCACTCGATTTCGAAATACGACCTGCTCGGTCTTTTTAACAAATATCTGCGTGACGGCAAGGTTGTTATTAACCCGACCGATTCCTTTGTTGCTGATAAATCGCTTTTACGCACGCGCTTTGATTTTTCTTATCTTATCCCCGATTATGAAACCATGGTCGCCGAAATGGCCGACTTTATAAAGCAGCATAAAAACCTTTATCCGCATTATTCTCTGTGAGGTGGCAAAAATGAAAAAGCTTAAACTTATGACCTTTGTTGGCACTCGTCCCGAAATTATCAAGATGTCGGCTATTATTAAAAAGTGCGACAAATATTTCGACCATATTTTAGTGCACACCGGTCAGAACTATGACTACACTTTAAACGAAATTTTCTTTTCGGACCTTGACCTCCGCGAGCCCGATTTTTATCTCGGCGTGGTTGGCGAAAATTTAGGACAAACCATGGGCAACGTTATTTCCAAGTCCTATGAGCTGATGGTTCGTGAAAAGCCCGATGCCGTTATCGTGCTGGGCGATACCAACTCCTGTCTTTGCGTTATCTCGGCTAAGCGACTCAAAATTCCGATTTTCCATATGGAGGCAGGCAACCGCTGCTTTGATGAAAATCTGCCCGAGGAAATCAACCGCCGCATAGTTGACCACATAAGCGACGTTAATATGTGCTATACAGAGCACGCCCGCAGATACTTAAACTGCGAGGGCACCGCCAAGGAGCGCACCTACGTCGTAGGCTCGCCGATGGCTGAGGTGCTGCGCGAATATCTGCCCAAGATTGAGAGTTCCGACGTTCTCGAGCGTCTCTCGCTCGAAAAAGGCAAATATATTCTCCTCTCGGCGCATCGTGAAGAAAATATCGATACCGAGGCAAACTTCTTCTCACTTATGAACGCGGTTAACGCTATGGCAGAAAAATATGATATGCCTATTCTTTATTCCTGCCATCCGCGCAGCGAAAAATTTATAAAAGAGCGTGGATTTGTTTTTGATAGCCGCGTGCGCCAGAATAAGCCGCTCGGATTTTACGACTATAACTGCCTGCAGATGAACGCCTTTGCAGTGGTTTCAGATAGCGGCACTCTGCCTGAGGAGGCAAGCTTCTTCGCAAGCATAGGCTCGCCCGTTCCTGCGGTTAGCATCCGCACCTCGACTGAGCGTCCCGAGGCGATGGATAAGGGCAACTTTATTATCGCAGGCATTCGCGATAACGAGGTGCTTCAGGCCGTTGATACCGCTGTGGAAATGAATAAAAACGGTGATATCGGCATCCCCACCCCCGATTATACCGATGAGAACGTTTCCGCCAAGGTGGTTAAGCTCATCCAGTCCTACACCGGTATCGTTAACAAGATGGTTTGGCGTAAATATTAAAATAAAAGAAGTCCCGTGCACGAAGCGCGGGACTTCTTTATTTATTTATTTTTCGTAGGCTACGCGGTCATAAACCGTGGAGATGCGACCATCAAGTGTTGTTAAAGTGAGGCGATTTTCACTTAACTCATATTTAAGCGTTACACTCGATTCGCCTAAATAGAGGGTGACCTCGTTGCCCTTGAGGGAATATTTGGAATAAACGTTCATGTTCTCTCCGAGATAGAAGCTATCAATAGTTTTATCGGATGAGAATATATAATAAATTTCCTGCGCAGAAACGTCCTTGGTTTCGCCATTTTGGGTTTCGGTTGCACATTTCCAACGACCGACAATGGTCTTCTTGCCCGTGAAATCCACGTTGGCATCAATATATTGCGAAGAGGTGCCGTTTCCGCCCGAGGGAGTGGCTTCCTTTTTTCCGCAGCCGCAGAAAAGCAGCATTAAACAAAGTGAGCAAATTAAAACTTTCATTTTTTCCTCCGAATTTTTGATATACCTATTATATAACGGCCGGCGACAAAAAGCAATAAAAAAGAGAACCGAGACGTTTCTCGGTTCCCCATATACTTATTTCATTGGACTCACCCAATAACCCAATCGGGCTTTTATTTTTGATAAAGATTTATATTGAACTTTCTCTATTGGTTTGTTGATATGAAATTAATTAGATCTTTGGACTCACCCCTTCGCAGTTAATTCTTACGAATAATACTGTACATTGGAAGCTACCCCTTTCTTAGAACTCATTTTTTTCTTTTCTTGTTTCTTCTCTTTTTCTGGCTTAATTATACACTACGAGGGCACTTGTTTGCAATAGGCAAACATAACAAAAAATTGTACGATTTTTTTACTAACACTTTTTTACATTTGTGTGGTATAATAATTATGTTGTGATGGCGGAGGAGCTTTTCCTCCGCTTTTATTTTGCCCAAACGGCATACGTTTCAAGATCCACCGTGCCGTCGGGGCGGAAGCGGACACCCTCGCTTTCGAGCAGCTCGCGCTGAACGCTCGCTCCGCCGAAAGCAAATGCCGGCGCAGTTTCGCCTTTACGCGTGAGCACGCGGTGACACGGGATAATGCCCGGCTCGGGATTTACGTGCAGCGCATAGCCCACCACACGCGACCATCGCGGATTTCCCGCCTGAGCCGCAACCCAACCATAGGTCGCCACCCTGCCCTTGGGGATAGTTTTAACAACCTCGTATATTTTCTCGAACGTGTTCATAAAATCCACCTCGTTTGATAATACATTATATATTTATATTTCCCCGCTTGTCAATTCAAAATGTGCTTGCCTTTTGGTATCTTTGCAATTAAAATAATGGTAAAGATAGGGGGGGCAACATGATAGAAAATGCGAAAAAAATTATTGATGAGCGTTGCCGCAAGCTTGCAGTGACCGAGAAAATGCTGCAACGCGCTGTCTGCCCTGCCGACTGTGCCGCTATATGGCAGGTGCTTGAAAAGCTTCACAGAGGCGAGAGCATAACACTTGTGCAACTCGGTGGCTCGATAACCGAGGGTTATTTCTCCACCTCGCGCGAAAAAAGCCAAGGCGGGCAGGTTTTCACCTTTTTGGATGCGCTATATCCCGGCAAGGTCACATTTATAAACGCGGGCATTGCCGCAACCGGTGCGGTTTACGGTGCTTATCGCCTACAGCAGGACGTGCTTCGCTTTAACCCCCAGCTTGTGATAATCGAATATAACATAAACGACCGCGCCTCAAATAGTGAGGGTATGGCGGCTTATGAGAGCATTATAAGGGTGCTGTGGCAACGAGGTATCGCCGTTATTTGCCTTTTTAACACCGTTTATTCTGAAAACCGCGAATGCGCAGCAGGAAGCCGTGCTTTGCAAATGGAAATCGCGCAGCACTATAGTTTGCCGACCGCTGATGCAAACAAAGCATTTTTCGGCGAAGCGTTTTATCAAAAAAGCACCGAAGCGGACTCATATTTCCGCGAAAACGACGGCACGCACCCGACCGATGCGGGCCACGCACGGGTCGGACTTTTGGTGTGCTACCTTTTATATCTTATTATGAAAGAAGCGCCCTGCGCACCCCTACCACTTAAAAAACCGCTCATTCCCGAGAGCCTTTATATAACCGATAAGGCACAGATAATAAAAGCGCAGGAGATCCGTGCGGGGCACGAGCTTGTTAGTTTTAGAGGCGGCGAATACCTCCCCGAGCCGCAATCGGTGGGACAGAACGTTATCCTCGGCGAGAGGTGCGAGGAAATTTCGGGCGGCACGCGCCAAAGCAACACCTATTCAGCCTTTTTAATCCCAAGCGGCGAGAGCGCAGAGATAACGCTTCGCGGCGTTTGCGATGCTTTTATAATAATATTGCAAAACAAATTCGGCAGCGAGCACGCAGAATTTACTACACTTTGTGAGGGAAAAATCATAAGCTCGCTTACCATGAACGCGCACTATAGCGGCGCGCTTACGGTTGAGCGCTCCCGCATTATAAATTGCGATCACCGAGTATATCACGGCGAAAAACGCGATATAACAGTTTCAATTTCCGCGCATGACGGCAACGTTTACGTGGGCGGAGTTTTGGCAATTTTCGAATAAGGAGCTTTACTATGGAACAAAATTTAAAGGTTTGGTTTACCTCACCTACAGAGAAAATCCGTCCCCGCTCTCATTTAACCTGGGGCAAAAAGGAAGACTATCATATCTACGTTGCCAAGAACGCAGTGGAGGGTTGTCAGGTTTCTTTTATGGCACCTGAGGATCGAAGCGGCTTCTCCTTGGAGGTTCGCGGTCGCGCTGCTGAGGCAGGCTTCGAGGTGGAACTTTTAAAGGAGCACTACGTTTCCTGTGAGGGTGCCGAGTGGCCCGATCCTGTTGTTCCCGATAACGGCAAGTTCGACCTTTCTGCGGGCATCAACACCACCTACCTTATAAATATAAGAACCACCGCCGAGACCGTTCCCGACACCTATAAATTAAAGGTGGTGCTTAAAGAAAAAGGCAAAATCTACGGAAAATACGACCTCAAGGTTACCGTTTGGGCGTTCGCAATTGAGAACGCTGACCGCACCTTTATGCTGGCGGATATTGATAAGCAGTTTGTTTTCAAGCATCAGAAAACCGATGATGAGCAGGCGCTCTTCCTTAAATACTACAATTTCCTGCTTGAAAACTACCACACCTGTCCCTATAATCTCCCCTATGATTTTTCCGACCCGAGGGTTGACAGCTATCTCGATAACGAGAAAAACAAAGCCTTTGTGCTGCACAGCGCTCGATTTACAGATGAGCAGCTGACCGCAATTTATCACAAGCTTTCGCAAAAGAAGGAATGGATGGATAAATGCGGCATTGAGGTTACCGATGAGCCCTGCAATATGGCGCATTACGAGAAGCAAAGGGAAGAATACGCACGCGTTTCGGCAGCATGGCCCGATCCGCCCGTTTACACCGCGTTTTTCAAAGACCCCGATGACGGCAACGGCGCCAAGGCGACCGACCTGCTCGATTATTCCAGCAAAATCTGGATTCCCAAGAGCACCCTTTTCCAGAAAAAGGATTTCCGCGATTGCATGCAGCACCACCGCTCGCACGGTGATAGAATAATCTGGTACGTTTGTTGGGAACCAGGTCTTCCCTATGCCAATATGTTCGTGGATATGGATGGCTTTTTCCACCGCGTGCTTTTCTGGCAGCAATATATGTATGGCGCGGAGGGACTCTGCTACTGGACCACAACCTGGTGGCGTGACTGCAACCCGTGGGACAGCACCTCGACCGTGCGCGACCTCTCGTGGTACTGCCACGGTGATGGAAGCATGCTCTACCCCGGCGACCGCGTTGGCATTGATGGTCCCGTAGGCTCGCTGCGACTTGAGCTTGTCCGCAGCGGTATTGAGGATTTCGCCATGCTCAAAATGGGTGAGCGGCTCTTCGGACACGCTTATATAAACAAGCTAATAAAGAGCGTTACGGCAAATCTTCGCGAGTATAACGACGACCACGATGCGCTCGGCCGCGCAAGAATTTTGCTCGGCAACCGATTATCTCGATATTTTAAGGCAAAAAAGTAAAATATTGCTTTACTTTAACTCTGTAAAAATGTAAAATAAATACATAACCCAAACAGTTTGGAGGTTTATTTATGGAAAAGAATTTAAAGTTTTGGTTTACCACTCCTGAACAGAAAATTCGCCCCCGCTCTCATTTAACCTGGGGCAAAAAAGAAGACTACCATATATACGTTGCCAAGAACGCAACCGAGGGTTGTCAGGTTTCCTTTATGGCACCTGAGGACCGACCCGGTTTCTCCTTAGAGGTTCGCGGTCGCGCTGCTGAGGCAGGTTTTGATGTCGAGGTTTTAAAGGAGCATTACGTTTCCTGCGAGGGTGCGCTTTATCCCGACCCCGTAGTTCCCGATAACGGCAAGTTTGATCTTGAAAAGGGTATCAACACTACGTATCTTATCAACATTAAGACCACCGCAGACACCGTTCCCGGCACTTATAAGTTAAAGGTAGTGCTGAAAGAAAAAGGCAAAATCTACGGAAAATATGACCTCAAGGTTACTGTTTGGGCATTCACCATTGCTCCCAAGAAGCATATGGATACCGCCTTTGGTATCAGCCAGAGATTCTTAACTCTCCGTCATAAGACCGATAACCCCGAAGAGCTTTATAAAAAATATTATGACTTTATGCTCGATAAGTATCGCATCTGCTCCGACTTCCTGCCCTATGACATTCTCGACCCCAGAGCCGATGAATATTTAGATAATCCTGCGGTTACCTCTTTCCGTATTCCGCACGACGTTTCGGATGAGACCATCGCAAAATATTATGAGAAGCTCTCCAAAAAGCAGGCATGGCTTGATAAGAGCTATTTCTATGGCGTTGACGAGCCCTGCAACATGGAAGCCTACGATAAGATTTTAGCCTTCCACGAGCGCTTATCCAAGTGCTTCCCCGGCTATAACGCAGTTTCCCCCTTCTTTAAGGACCCCTCCGATGGCGGCGGCAAGAAGGCGGTTGACCTGCTTGACGGTATCACCAAGGTTTGGTGCCCCAAGGCACGCCTCTTTACCGAAAAGTGGTTCTGCGACCGTATGCACGAAATCGATGCACGCGGCGAACGCGTTTGGTGGTACGTTTGCTGGGAGCCGGGCCTGCCCTATGCAAACGTTTTCGTTGATATGGACGGCTTCTATTCCCGTGTTCTTATGTGGCAGCAGTGGCTGCACGACGTTCGCGGCCTGCTTTATTGGACCACCACCTGGTGGAGAGATTGCAATCCGTGGGATAGTGCCTCGACCGTGCGCGATCTTTCCTGGTACTGCTTCGGCGATGGCTCGCTCTTCTACCCCGGTGACCGCATAGGCATCGATGGTCCCGTTGGATCTCTCCGTTTTGAACTGCTCCGCAGCGGTATTGAAGACTTCTATCTGCTCCAGATGGCTGAAGAGGCTTTCGGCAGAAAGTACGTTGAGCGTTTGGTTAAATCGGTTTCGCCTAACGTTCGCGAATATAATGATGACCACGACCAGCTCGACCGCGTTCGTATCCTTATGGGTAACCGCCTCTCGAGATACTATAAAGAAATGGAGAAATAAAAATGAAAAGAGATGCAACAAGAATTTTCAAGCGCTATGAGGGCAACCCCATTCTTGACGTTAAGGATTTCCCCGGCGTTGCTCAGCTTTATAACCCCTCGCCCGTTATGTATGGCGATGAGACCATCCTGCTCATCTCGGTAGTTGACCATGCTGCAACCCGCGGCTACGGACGTGACGTTGGTCAGACCCGTATTGCCCGCAGTAAGGACGGCGTTCATTTTGAGCTCAGCGATGAGGATTTCATCAAGCTCGACGACAGCCAGTATCCCAACGAGCTTTTCCACCACTTTATTGATAACCGCACCACCAAAATTGATGATACCTACTATATGGTAACACCCGTTATGGTACACGGTTTCGGCACTCCACTCGGCTACCTCGGTTGGACCAAGGATTTCGAAACCTATCATCCTGTTACTGCTATTACCGCTCCGTCCAACCGCGGCGCATCCATCTTCCCCGAGAAGATTGGCGGCAAATATTATAAGCTCGACCGTCCCATGACTCCTACTGCCGCAGGCGATATCTGGATTTCTGCCAGTGAGGACCTCATTCACTGGGGCGAGTTCAAGCCGGTTATTGCTCACGGCTACCGTTTCTGGAACAGCCAGAAGATGGGACCGACTCCCCCGATTAAGACCGATAAGGGCTGGCTGACCATCGTTCACGGCGTGTTCGACCCCGCAGGCGGCGACCAGTATTACCTCGGCGCAATCTTACTCGACCTTGAGGAGCCCTGGAAGGTTATCGGCAAGACCAACAGCTACATTTTAGGACCCGAAGAGTGGTATGAGCTGCACGGAAACAGCGATAACACCTGCTTCTGTTGCGGTGCCATCGCAGACTACGATAAGGACCAGATTCGCCTCTACTACGGCGGAACCGATAAGTATATCTGCCTTGCAACCGGCTCGCTCTCCGAGCTCGTTCAGGCTTGTATCGACCAGATCTAATGCTAAAAGCTCCCTCGTTGAGGGAGCTTTTTTTGTTGTTATTTATGCCAACGTATGCTAAAATATTTATAGTAAAAATCAGGAGGTAAGGCTTATGTCTGCAACATATCCAAACAGCTGGAAAAGATGCGCAACCTGCGCTTTTTGGGCAGGCCCCCGCGAGACCGATTATTGGGGCAGCTGGGCAAAGGTTGAGAGCGCAACCGCACAATACAAATGCATTATCCCGCGCGGAGGATTTAAAAACCACCCCATGTCACCAACCTCCACCTGCAGTGATTGGCAAAAATGGCCACCTTTAAAATAACAAAAAAGAACTCCCGTTTGGGAGTTCTTTTTTATATGTTTATTACCCTCTTTTTCTTACGCTCAGCAATTTCCTTAAACTTTGCCGCGCCACCAAAAGAACGCGTTACATGTGTTATAACAAAATCCGAACGCTCAAGCATCCACCGATTTCTTTTATCTATCGCAAACCTACGCGGAACATCAGCCAAAGCCTCCGGATATTCACTGTCAATATACTTGCTTTCATCCCATTCGCAAGCATTCTGCGGCATATACGCCAACACAACCGAAAAAACTATAAATGGGTAAGCCATTTTTATTTCACCTAATACTTTTCTTACCATATAATCAAAATGGCCTTGATTCCCTACATAAAACTTATCCACCTGCTCAGAAATTATTAAATCGATTATTTTTTCTTTTAAACGCGGCAAGATTTCATCCCCTGTATCCCTGTGTCCAAAAAAGGTGCAAACCATAACTTCTCCAAATATGGGGATTATATCCCCTTAATATTTGAGATTATAACCCCCATAATAATTCTTGTCAAGGAGGGGTTATAAATGATAGTTTTTGATCGTCTTTGGAAAACTATGGAAACAAAAGGTGTTTCAACCTATTTTCTGCGCGAAAAATGCGGAATAGACAGTAAAACCGTTCGCCGCCTTAAGGCAAATGATAACATAGAAACCAAAACCCTTAACAAAATCTGCGAGGCCCTGAATTGCGGGTTAGAAGAAATTGCAGAATATATAAAGGATTAAAAAAGAACTCCCGTTTGGGAGTTCTTTTTTTACAGTTCAATTAAATTTGCTTCAAAAAGCTTCTGCAGGGAGAGGATAACGCCCAGCTTGGCGTAGGGGCGGGTCAGATTGCTTCAACGCAAGCAATCATTTTCATTGCCTCCGCAAAACGACAAGAGAATATCATAAATTTTTAGTATATACACCTTACGAAATCAAACAAAAGTTTACATTTGGTGTTTGTTCATGCACATCGTTAAAAACCTCTAACATTGTAGCGCAATGATCGCGAGTTTTCTTATCTAAAGTATTGTATCCGTATATTTCTACTTTGAAGTTGATGGTTTCATCAAACCTGCCGTCTAAACAATCCCATAAAGCATCCCAGTTTTCTCCATAGTATTCAGGCAATCCAAATTTTTCTTTTAAGATTTGATGTATTTCTCCAATATACTTGCATTCTGTGAAATCAAGGATAATTGGATTTTCCTTTATTGGCTTAAAAGCATTTCTTTGTTGTTCAATATAATTCATATTTTCTCCTCTATTCAATCACTTGAAACGTTTGATAATGATCATAAGTAACAAACAATAGACCATCGTTAGAAAAAAGCATTCGCTCCACACCACGATATCCTGTGCCGTAATTTATATCAGCCTCATACCACACCCTACCCGGCGCGGATGGCAAATGGCCGTTTCTATTCATATATTCGCCTTTCGCGAGCATTTTACCCGGGGCAACAATCGAAAGATTTCCAAGATAAGATTTATACCCCTCTTTTTTCGCCTTATCAATTTAAATATATCACAAAACAGTGTCTTTTTCAAACAACATAAAACGTGCATAACGTTTATTTTGCGAGAACTAAAAAAGAACACCCCCGTGGGAGTGTTCTTTTGTTTTTTTATAGATTAACAAGTCCTGCTTCAAAAAGCTTCTGCAGAGAGAGGATAACGCCCAACTTGGCATGCGGCCAGGTAAGTCCGCCCTGATAATAAACGGCATAGGGCTCGCGGATGGGGCCATCTGCCGAGAGCTCAATAGATGAGCCCTGAACAAAAGCGCCAGCCGCCATAACAACGGGAGAATCATAGCCCGGCATGGGAGCGCCGATGGGGGTTGCAAAGCTATCAACGGGGGCGGCAGCCTGAATTCCGTGACAGAAGGCGAGCATTCGCTCCTCACTGCCCAGCACGATGGACTGGATTATATCGTGGCGCTTTTCATCGCTGCGGGGGATTACGTCGAAGCCGAGGCTCTCATAAATCCGCGCAGCAAACACTGCACCTTTAACCGCCGCGGCAGTAACCGTTGGGGATAGGAAAAAGCCTTGATAGAGCGCGGTCATAATGCCGAAATTGGCGCCAACCTCCTGGCCAAGACCGGGAGCGCTTAAGCGATAAGCACAGCGGTCAACGCATTGCTTTGTGCCTGCGATATATCCGCCCGAGGGGGCAAGTCCGCCGCCGGGATTTTTGATTAAAGAGCCTACTATCATATCGGCGCCGACCTCGGTCGGTTCCGTTTTTTCGGTGAACTCGCCGTAGCAGTTATCGACCATGCAGATTATATCGGGATTTATACCCTTGATGAACGCGATAAGCTCGCCTATTTCCTTAACCGAGAAGGACGGGCGGGTATCATAGCCCTTGGAGCGCTGAATTTCGGCAAGCTTGGTGTTTTTGTTTATTGCCTTGCGGATGCCCTCGTAATCGAAGCTGCCGTCGGGCAACAAATCGACCTGACGGTAGGAAACGCCATACTCTGCGAGCGAGCAGGGCGACGGGCGAATGCCTATTACCTCCTCAAGGGTATCATAGGGCTTGCCTGCGGGGCAAAGCACCTCGTCCCCCGGGAGAAGATTTGCCGAAAGCGCAATAGCCAGCGCGTGGGTGCCACAGGTTATCTGCGGACGGACAAGCGCCGCCTCCGCGCCAAAGCAATCGGCATAAACGCGCTCGAGCGTATCTCTTCCGAAATCATCATAGCCATAGCCCGAGGAGGCCGCAAAATGGGTTGCGGCAACGCGGTTTTTCTGCATTGCAGAGAGCACCTTGCACTGATTAAATTCAGCCGTTTCATCTATCTCACGGAAGGTATCGCGCAGATCGAAAAGCGCCTTTTCGCAAACTGCTTTAACGCTCTCATCAATGCCGAAAACCGAATACATATCCTGCATTTTTAGTCCTCTTTTTTCATAGAATTAACACTAGGCATTATACACTTTTTTGCCATCTTAGTCAACTATGGGAAACGGGGCGACAGATTTGCGGGAGCTTTTTTGGGGGTTATTTTCGTTGCTTTCATCATTGCGCGCCATAATAGCCGATGGGGCAGCGCTTATTCTGCTCGTCTTCGCAGGCGTTTTTTTAACAGTAAAATTCCGATTTTTCCAGTTCGCGCACCTAAAACTTTGGTTATCGCGCACCCTCGGCAGCATTATAAAGCGTGAGGGTGTACGCTACCACGATAGCGCTACCGTTTCTCAATGGAGCGCGCTCTGCACCGCGCTCGGCGCAACGGTGGGTGTTGGAAATATTGCAGGGGTTGCCTCGGCAATAATCAGCGGCGGTCCGGGGGCAATATTTTGGATGTGGGTTGCCGCGCTGCTCGGAATGATGAGCGCCTTTTGCGAGAACGTGCTGGGCGTTTTTTACAGAACGCGCAACAGCCGCGGAGAAATAGTGGGCGGCGCTATGTATTACCTGCGCGACGGACTAAAACATAAAAAGATA
>JAZOPP010000022.1:0-7496 GCA_045655625.1 Acutalibacteraceae bacterium | reverse complement strand
GTATCCACGCACCATCGAGGCCGTAATAAAGCTTTTTCTCGCTATCATCTATGCATAAATGCTGCGGAAATGCCGCAGAATCGTGATTTGCGGGTACGGGAACGATGGTTAAATCATCGATAATATATGGCTTAAACAGCTTCATATATATGATTTGGGCATCGCAATTCTGCACAAGTTCACCGTCACGCAGCCACACTCTGACACCACCATTTGCAGCGATTTGGTTGATATTTTCTATATCAAAATGGTCACTGTGGCGGTGAGTTATAAGAATATCAGTAATATCCTCAAGTGCAACATTAGCGACTCTCAATGAATTAAGAGCGTGCGGTCCACAATCGATCATAATATGACCGTTTATAAGAGCGCAGGCGCATCTGCGGTGATCTTTATTGCAAAAATCATCATCCTGAGGCAGATTTTTTCTATCTGCCGCGCCGGTACCTAAAAATTTCAAAACCATATTATCACCCGTTTACTTTATCATTTCTTCAAATTCAGCTTCGGAAATTACTGTAACTCCAAGTTCGTTCGCTTTGTCGAGCTTGCTTCCTGCGCTATCGCCGGCAAGCACAAAATCGGTCTTTTTAGAAACCGAGGATGCGGTTTTACCGCCCATAGATTCAATAATTGCGGCAGCTTCACTACGTTTATATTTTTCCAGAGTTCCCGTAAGCACAAAAGTTTTCCCAGAAAAACGTTCATCCGCCAGTGCTGCCTTTTCAGCGAGCATATTTATGCCGATTTCTTTAAATTTAGCAATCATATCAGCGGTTTGCGGCAGCGCCATATAATCAACAATGCTCTGGGCCATAACTGCTCCAAAGCCTTCAATTGCCATAAGGTCCTCGGCACTGGCGCCCATAATGCTTTCTATAGTGTTAAATTCCGAAACAAGCAGTTTTGCCGCCTTATTGCCGATATGACGTATGCCAAGCGCATAAATAAAACGATAAAAATCGTTCTGTTTCGACTTATTTATAGCGCCGATTAAATTCTCGGCAGACTTATCTCCAAAGCCTTCAAGGGCGTTTATGTCCTCAATTTTAAGCGAATAAAGGTCAAGCGTTGAAGATATTAAGCCCTTATCGAGCAATGTGCTTAAAACTGCAGGACCCAACCCCTCAATATCCATAGCATCACGCGAGGCAAAATGGATAAGATGGCGCAAAAGCTGCGCAGGACAGTCTGTGTTGGTGCAGCGGATTGCAGCTTCACCTTCCTCGCGGAATACACGAGCGCCGCAAGAAGGGCAAAAATCGGGCATTTTATAAGCTTTTCCATTATCTGCGTGCTTTGCCACGCCCACAACCTCGGGAATTATATCACCGGCTTTGCGAACAATTATCGTATCACCGATACAAATGCCTTTTTCGTTTATGAAATCCTCATTATGAAGCACTGCGCGGCTTACAGTTGTGCCTGCGAGCGAAATGGGTGTAAACTCAGCCGTTGGAGTAAGAGCGCCGGTTCTGCCGACATTAATTTCGATATTCAGTAAAACCGTTTCCTTTTCTTCGGGAGGATATTTATATGCAATTGCCCACTTAGGGTATTTAGAGGTACTGCCAAGGTCATCGCGCTTTGCTAAATCATCAACCTTTATAACCGCACCATCAATATCGAACGGCAGTGTTCCCCTATTGTCCCCTATTTTCTTAATCTCATCTATGGCTTCAGCAATAGATGAGCACTTTTTATAGCTCGGCAGAACGGAAAAACCTAAACTTTTCAAGAAATCCAGGGATTCAACGTGTCCCGCGATTTCCCTACCCTCAATATACTGAACGTTAAACACGAAAATATCAAGCTCGCGTTGTGCAGTAATCTTAGGATTCTTCTGTCTGAGCGAGCCTGCAGCGGCATTTCGAGGATTCTTTGCGGTCTTCTCGCCAAGATTTTCCTGACGCTCAACAAGGCGATTAAAACTATCGTGCGACATATAAACCTCACCGCGAACGATAAGTTTTCCCTTGAAATCTATTTTTTTCGGGATAGACCTAACGGTCATAAGATTAGCGGTTACGTTTTCACCAGTAACGCCATCACCACGCGTTGCGCCGCGAACGAACAATCCGTTTTCGTATTCAAGAGCAACAGATAGACCGTCTATTTTGGGCTCAACCGAATAGGTTACATTATCCAGCACCTCGGTTACGCGGTTATCAAAAGCCTCGAGTTCCTCAAAGCTGAAAGCATCCAGCAAGCTCTCCATCTTAACGGCATGCGAAACCTCGGAAAACTGTAGCGTTGCGGCGCCACCAACAACCTTAGTTGGAGAATCGGCGGCAGCAAGCTGCGGAAAATCTTCCTCAAGCGCGCGAAGCTCACGCATCATCATATCGTATTCGTAATCTTCAATTTCAGGACTATCATCAACGTAATATTTGACGCTATGATACCTCAAAGCGGCAGATAATTCATCGATTTTAATTTTAGCTTCACGCTCTGTCATTTTATCACCTTTAATTTAGATTTAAATCAGCCATTGTTTCGGGAACGATGCCCGTAATTACCGTTTCAGCAACGATATACGACGTTTCAAAATCGATAGACGTTCGATACCACGGCGAGAGCAAATAAGCACTACCGGAAACCGAAACGCATATTTGATGCAGCGTTTGATTTATACCTGCCGCATAAAACTTACTCGTATAATCGGTTGACGTGTTCACCGATAGGTCAAGCCTAAAATTAAGCTTCGGTCCCCTACCCACGGTATATTCATTGCCGATAACCGTGCCAATGGGAATATCGAGCCGTATTTCAGGATTTTTGTTCATTTCCTCGGAAAAGAGAGAATCTATTTGGGTGCGTATCTCATTCAGCTTGATAATATCGGTTTGAATTGACGTTATGTTATTATTGCCATCTCGTGTTACACGTATAATATCATCATATTCAATTCCGTTCTCGCGAACTGCTCGATTCACCGCGGTATTTGCACAGTCGGACATCATGGTGCCGACCTTGTTTTCCGACATTTCGAGAATAATGAGCCGCAAATTCTTATCGGTATATAAAAACGATATGACCGATAATATTAAAACCGCAATAATTATTAGCAGAAAAAAACGGCGATTTTTTCGTTTTATCCTCATAAAAACACCCACTTTCATACTATATAATACGAAAAGGGAGCGTTTTGTGATAAAGAGAAAATCTTTTTAATTATTGTATCACACAAAGCCTATATTTACAAGGAAAACCCACTTGACAAAGCGAGGTATTTGGATTAAAATAATGCTTGTCCGTGCGGGTGTGGCGGAATTGGCAGACGCACCAGCCTTAGGAGCTGGCGCCTTGGCGTGGGGGTTCGAGTCCCTTCACCCGCACCAAATAAAAAAATCCGTTCTCATGCGAGAGCGGATTTTTTTAATTTCATCATTATGTTTAGTTGGGATTAGGTCCCCAAAGTCCAAGGTTTGGCTTAGGGATACCGATTGATTCAAGCGGCTTACGAGCAAAAATCGCTTTTGCGTTATCAACAAAATCTTTATAGGTCAGCAAGCGGCGATTAATTGTTATGGGGCAATCAAGTCCCATTTCATACATCCAAACGCCCTTATAGCCTACCGCCTCAAGTGCATCAATATTAGCTTTCCAATCAAGGACGCCTTCACCGGGCAGCCAATGGCGCTCATTTATATTATCACGGTCGGATACGTGAACGGTTATAATTTTATCGCCCATTTCACGAACAAACTCGGCAGTATCATCAATAAGCGAATGGTTGAAATCGATGCAAACGCGCAGCTTATCGTTAACCGATAAAAGCCTCTTATGCTCGGCAATGGAATTACCAAGACATGTGCGTGGCAGATTCTCCAGAGCGATATACATATTCTTTTTGTAAGCATACTCAGCCAAGGTATCAAGGCACGCCATAGCGTGCTTGATTTTCTCTCCGCGCGTTGACTGATCAAAGGGTTCACGGGTATGCGTGGGATGAATAACCACCTTATCAATTCCTACGGCGGAAGCACGATTTATCAGCTCGGAAAGTTCTCTGATGGCTGCATCATTATATTCTCTTTCGAGAGACGAAATATCAAAATCAGGGCGCATATGAGAGTGAATCGACCAAATATCAATTCCTGCCGCATCAGCAGCTTTGCGCGCACCGGCAAAATCAAAATTATCAATATCCGTACCACCGCAATATTCGATGGCATCAATTCCAACGTTTTTAAGTTCAGAAAGACCCTCTGCGGTCACAGGAACGCCGCAGCAACTTGATATACCTATTTTAAGCATGATATCATCTCCAAAAGTTTGTCTTTATCCTATTATTATCACATAGCGAGAACTATGCATCTTCGGTGGATTCTTTATGATCTTCTCCGGCTATGACAGCTACTATGGCTCCAGAAGCTTTGCAGGTCAGGGACTCCTCACCATGCTCCTCGGCCCCATCATTATAAGAATTTTCTTCGAATTCATGATGCTCACCATTCTTCTTGTTAAGAATGTTATTGAAATCAACAACAAGCTTAAGAACCAGAACGGCGATAAGAAGGATGCAGATGCATTCTCTCAGCCGATCTACACTGCTCCTGTTGTTGAAAAGGCTCCCGAGGCTAACGCAGCCCCCGCGGAGGCTGCTCCTGCTGATGCCGAATAATTAACCAAATAATAAAAAGCCGAGGTTATCCTCGGCTTATTTATTTTAATTTATTTTGCAAATCCAGCCTTCCGGCGCAGGAATACGACCCATCTGAATACCGGTTAATGTATCGTAAAGCTTCTGAATGGTGGGGCCCATTTTCTCCATTCCCGACGGGAAGGTTATAACGTTTTCGCCATCCACAATTCTGCCAACGGGAGAAATAACGGCAGCAGTACCGCAAAGACCGCATTCGGCAAAATCGGCTACCTCATCAAGGCGAACCTTGCGCTGCTCGGTCTCAAGTCCGAGATAGTCAGCGGCAACCTGCATAAGCGAGCGGCGAGTTATGGAAGGTAGGATAGTATCGGATTTAGGTGTTACCACTTTATTATCCTTGGTTACAAAAAGAACATTTGCGCCACCTGTTTCCTCAATATAGGTTCTGGTGGCGGAATCAAGATAAACATTCTCATCATAGCCACATTCATGAGCATCAACAATAGCGTAAAGACTCATTGCATAGTTAAGACCAGCCTTGATATGTCCTGTGCCCTTGGGTGCAGCACGGTCAAAATCGCAGGTGCGAATGGTAAGCGGCTTAACGCCACCTTTGAAATAAGGACCAACCGGAGTTGCAAATATACGGAACTGGAACTCTGTTGCAGGTTTAACACCGATAACAGCATTTGAACCGAACATATAGGGACGCAGATAAAGCGAAGCGCCGGTGCCATAGGGCGGAACCCAGTCAGCATTTGCTTTAACAACTGCCTTAACAGCCTCAACAAATTTATCCTCAGGGAAAACGGGCATCTTCATGCGCTCACAAGAATCCGCCATTCTCTTAGCATTAAGGTCGGGACGGAAGCAAACGATATCACCGTTTTCAGTGCGATATGCCTTAAGTCCCTCAAAGCAGGTCTGCGCATACTGGAGAACACAAGCACACTCGTTCATGGTGATGTTCTCATCTTCAATCAGAGCGCCTTCTTCCCAAGCACCATCTTTATAATTAGCAACAAAGCGTTTATCAGTTTTGATATAACCAAAGCCTAAGTTGCTCCAATCAATATCCTTCGGGGTCATTTTTCTATCTCCTTATCCTCTAGTGAGGTTAAAATAACAAGAAGGTGTCAAGGAAGAACCTGACACCTTCGCTTGCAATTAAAAATTATACAACTATCATTTTTCTTTGTCAATAGAACGATAATTAAATTTGCGATTACCCGATAACCTTATAGCCTGCGTCCTCAACAGCCTTAACGAGAGCCGCTTTTTCGCAGTCGTACTCAATGGTTGCAGTAGCGTTTTCGAGCGACATTGTGACACTCTTAACACCGCTCACCTCATATAAAGCCTTTTCAACTCTGGCAGTACAGTGACCGCAAGCCATACCATCAATTTTCAAAACAGTATTCATCTTTTTTTCCTCCGTTTTATTATATATAGTGGCACCTTTAAATCTACGCAGGCGCAAAGCGTTGGTTACTACAAATAGCGAGCTTAAACTCATTGCAGCCGAAGCCAGCATCGGACTCAGGGCAACACCAAAAGAAGATAACGCACCTGCTGCAATCGGAATACCTATAGTGTTATAAAAGAATGCCCAAAATAGGTTCATCTTTATATTTTTTATAACGGCGCGACTAAGCTTAATAGCAGTTATCGCATCGTAAACCGAGTTCTTCATTAAAACGACGTCGGCAGTTTCTATTGCGATATCAGTGCCTGTTCCGATAGCCATACCAACATCAGCTCTGGCAAGCGCGGGCGCATCGTTTACGCCATCGCCAAGCATGCAAACGCATCTTCCCTGCTCCTGCAAACCTCGGATATAATTTTCCTTATCGGCAGGCATTACCTCTGCCATAACGTCATCTATGCCAAGCTCACACTTTACGTTCTCGGCAACGGCGGCATTGTCGCCCGTTAACATTGCGGTTTTAATGCCCATATTATGAAGCGTGGCAATGGCATCTTTCGAAGTCTCTCTAATAACGTCGGATACAGCTATTACACCAATCAGCGCACCCGCTTTCGCAAAAAGCAAAGCGGTTTTGCCTTTTTTAGAAAGACTTTCAACAACAGTCTTTGCAATCATTGACACAGTAATGTCAGATTCCTTCATATAAGTAATATTTCCGGCAAAATATTCTTCACCATCAATTTTGCCGCCAATACCTCTACCGGGTATGTTGGTAAAATCAGTTACAGCATATAATTCGCCCGAATACTTTTTATATTCGGCGCTTATCGCATCAGCATATGGATGCGAGCTTCCGCTCTCAAGTGATGCTGCGATTTTGAGGAACTCATTCTTAGTTATACCCTTAGCATAAAGCACAATATCGGTAACCGATGGGGTACCGACGGTTAATGTACCTGTTTTATCAAATACAACGGTGTCAACCGAGTGCATACGTTCCAGACTTTCCGCCGAATGCACCAAAATTCCCATTCTGGCGGCTTTTCCCGTTCCCACCATGATAGCGACAGGGGTGGCGAGTCCAAGCGCGCAAGGGCAAGAAATAACCAAAACAGATACGGCATGCGTTAAAGCGGATTCGGTTGTTCCTCCCGCAAGAAGCCAGATAATTGCAGTTATCAGCGCAATAGCCATAACAACAGGGACAAAAATGCCGCTTACCTTATCGGCAATTCGAGCAATAGGCGCCTTGGAATTGCCGGCATCATCAACCAAGCGAATAATCTGCGATAACGTAGTATCCTTGCCAACCTTTAGCGCTTTAAACTTAAAATATCCATTAACGTTTTGTGTTGCACCGATCACGTTATCGCCAACCGTTTTTTCAATAGGCAGGCTTTCTCCCGTAACGGCAGATTGATTTATAAATGTAGACTTTCCAGCTCCAGCAACCGACGC
>JAZOPP010000021.1:0-1025 GCA_045655625.1 Acutalibacteraceae bacterium | reverse complement strand
ATTTATCCAAAACAAAATGACCGACGGAGCGCGCACCATTCGCACACATTATCGCGTTCTTAAAGAAAAGAACGGGCTAAGCCTTTTGGAGGTTGAGCTGCTCACGGGCAGAACCCACCAAATCCGTGCTCATTTAGCCTCGATAGGTCACCCATTATTGGGAGATGGAAAATACGGCAAGAATGCCGAGGATAAAAAACTGGGCTTTAAGCACCAAGCGCTTTATTCCTACAAGCTGAGGTTTAATTTCACAAGCGAGGCGGGCATGCTCGAATACTTAAACGGCAAAACCTTTACCGCACCCAAGGTTTGGTTTGCGGAGGAGCTTTTTTAAACCTCGATATTTATAGTTTTACCAAGATGTTCGTACTGACGGTATTTAACGCCGGCAGCATCGAACATCTTTTTTGATGCCTCGACGCTATCGGTACCGTCATATTTATTTTCGGCATAGATTATTTCCTTGATGCCGCTCTGGATTATTGCCTTGGCGCACTCGTTGCAGGGGAAAAGAGTTACGTAAACGCGGCTGCCGCGCAGAGCGGTTCCGCTATAGTTTAAAATTGCGTTAAGCTCGGCATGGCAAACAAACATATACTTGGTATCGAGAGGTGCACCCTCGCGTGCCCACGGGAATTCATCATCGTGGCAGTGGCAGGGCATGCCGTTATAGCCGACCGAGAGGATTTTGTTTTCATCACTTACTATGCAGGCACCTACCTGAGTAGAGGGGTCTTTACTACGCTTGGCAGAGAGCATTGCAATGCCCATAAAATACTGGTCCCAGGATATGTAGTCTTCTCTTTTCATAACTATACCTCTTTTATATTATTTTTGCGGTAGAGCATTAAAAACGCGATGGAAATTATGGGAAAAATCGAGCAGATGAGCAGTGCAGACTTGAGTCCCTTACCTGCTGCTATTAGGCCTGCAAGCCAGGGGCCAACGGAGCAGCCGAGGTCGCCGAACATTGCAAACATACCAAACATTGCGTTGCCGCCGTGTGGGAAGGTGTTGCACGCCAG
>JAZOPP010000020.1:0-1266 GCA_045655625.1 Acutalibacteraceae bacterium | reverse complement strand
CACCAGCGCCACTACCGCTACCGCCCGTAGCACTTGCGGGGCTAATAACATTGAGTTCATCAATGCCAAGCGTTGCGTTTTTAAGCTCCTTTGCAGCCTTCGTAGCGTCGTTCAGCGCACCCGTGGCATCTCCCGCCGAGTTTGTAACATTTTCTATCGCCCCCGCGCCGTCTTTATAACCTGAGAAATCTACCGGCTGAATATCAATGCCAAAGAAATTAGCAAGCCAATAAACACCCTCGGTAAGCAGTTCAACGAACGCTTGGAACCAAGGCATTACTCTTACAAGTATAGGAAGGAACAATGAGCCGAACGCCTGAGCCAACGATTTAGTTTGCTGCGCGAATGTACGCATCAAGCCCTCGGCAGTATTAAGCTCTTTCGCATAAGTGCCGACAAGACCCTGTGCGTGCGCCTGATCTACCAAAGTAAGATAACGAAGGTAGGATTTCTGCGCTTCGGTTGCATTCTCCAAACTGATTTTTAAGCCGTGATTTGCGGCGGTTTGTTCGAGCGTTGATTCTACGATTGTAAAGCCCGCACGTCTTACAGGCTCAACCTCGCCCGCGATAGCCGACTTTACAGCTTCGGCAGCATCAGCGAAGTTCTTATAAACATCGTTGTAACCCGCCCAAATGTCGTAGGTTAATTCGGTATAACCGAGTGCCATTTTTGCCGCATCTTCATTAGCAACGCCAAAACCTGTAAGCATGGTCGCATAAACGGAAGAATACTGCATAAACTGCTGAATGTTTATACCCATTTCCTCGTTCAAGCGCTGAATCCACTCGTATGTTTCCTGCGCTTGTGCGCCAAAACCTCTACCGAAACGAGCAGCGATGCCATCCCATTCAATAGCTTGTTCTGTAATCTGTACGAAGGCTTGAACGATCCTTTGCGCCGTATCTATAACAGTTCCTGCTACGTCAATGAAGCTTGCCATATTCAGGGTGGATGTGTTTATACCGCCCGCAAAATCTTCAACGCCGTCGCGCGCGCTGCGTGCATTTGTATTTATGGCGCTAAACCCTGCTTTAATGCTCGCCATTTTTTCAGACAACGGAGCAAGCTTTTCGTTAAGCACGCCTATCTTCTGAGCAAATCGCGCGATAGTATCATCGTCAAGGCTATCCGTAACCTCGCCGAGCTTCTTCAAGCTATTTACCATTGTATTAAGGCCGCCCGCCTTAATGTCAGACAAAGGCTTAACGGTTTCAGCAACCTTCTGCAACTGCGGCGCAACTCTATCGAGGTTAATACTCGAAA
>JAZOPP010000019.1:0-12342 GCA_045655625.1 Acutalibacteraceae bacterium | reverse complement strand
ATGCAGGAGGATATGGCAACGCTGCAGGCTGATTTGCAGGAGCGCGAATACACCGCAACCTCGGGCGGCGGACTGGTTACCGCTACCGTTGACGGCAATTATAAAATTCGTTCGCTCAAAATCTCGCCCGATGCCGTTGATCCCGATGATGCGGAGATGCTTGAGGATCTCGTTACCGTTGCGGTAAACGAGGCTATTGAAACCGCCAAGAAGACCGCCGATGACGAGATGGGTGCCATCACCAGCGGACTGAATATTCCGGGGTTATTCTAATGGCGTATAACGTAGGACCGCTCAATGAGCTTATAACACAGTTTGAAAGGCTGCCCTCCATCGGCCGCAAGACGGCGCAAAGGCTCGCCTTTTACATACTTTCTCAACCCAAAGAACGCGCAGAGCGTTTCGCCAGCGCACTCACAGAAGCGCGCGAGAAGGTGCATCTTTGCAGCAAGTGCCAATGTCTTACCGAGTTTGAGACCTGCCCCATCTGTTCGGATGAGCTGCGCGATAGGAGTACTATTTGTGTTGTTGAGGATCCTAAGGCAGTTATGGTGTTTGAGCGCACGCAGGAATATAAGGGACTTTATCACGTGCTGCACGGAACCATCTCCCCGCTTGACGGCATTGGTCCTGACCAATTAAAAATAAAAGAACTTATGGCGCGTCTTGCAGACGGCACCGTTAAAGAGGTTATAATGGCAACCAACCCAACCGTTGAGGGCGAGGCAACAGCCAGCTATATCTCCCGTCTTTTAAAGCCGATGGGACTTCGGATTACCCGCTTGGCTTATGGTATTCCGGTTGGAGGCGACCTCGAATATGCCGATGCCGTTACTCTGACAAGAGCACTTGAGGGAAGAAACGATATCTAACACGCTGAGGAGGCGTTTTTTATGAAAAAACATTTAATTCCGATTGATAGAAATTTTTATAAAGCTAATATGCATTGCCACAGTGACTGGTCAGATGGCAAAACCACACCTGAAGAACTGAAAAAACTCTATAAAGAGCAGGGTTACTCGGTATTAGCGATAACCGACCACGAGGGACTTTTCTACCACAGCGAGCTGGATGACCCCGATTTTTTAACCATTCCCGCGCTCGAATACGAATTCAACGAGGCGCATGGCGAGAATTTCGATAACTGGATAGTTTGCCACCTTTGCATATATAAAAAGGATAAATCGGATATTTATCAGATAGGCATTGACCCAGAGTGGATTCATCCCAAGTTTAGATGGATGAACGACCCCTCACTTAAAAAGCTCGCAGTTTCCAAGGGTGATATTCTCTGCAAGGAGCACACCCCCGAGAATATAAACCTCGCTATCAAGCGTCTGCGCGACGAAGGCTTTATCGTTACCTATAATCATCCGCGCTGGTCGATGGAGGATTATTCGGTTTATATGCAGTATGAGGGAATGAACAACCTCGAAATTTTTAATACCGCATCCTATATTGAAGGTCATGATGATGATAACGGCGTGGTTTTTGATGATATGCTGCGCGGCGGCAAGCGCGTTTTCTGCGTTGCGGCGGATGATAATCACAACACTGCCCATATGTTCGGCGGATTTATTATGATAGCAGCAGAGAGTCTCGAATACGACAAGATTATCGATGCGTTCGAAAAGGGTGAATTTTATGCCTCGTGCGGTCCGTTAATCGAGGATATTTACGTTGAGGACGGAGTTTTCACGGTTAAGACCTCCACCCCTGCCAAATCGGTTCGATTCCATACGGGCACCCGCCACGTAGGCTGCGTTACCGCCAAGGAGGGTGACCTTTTCGAGGCGGAATTTATGCTGCACGATGATGACGTTTACGTTCGTGCGGAAATTCTTGATAAGGATGGCAACAAGGCTTATACCCAAGCATATTTCTTAGCAGAATTTTAAAAAAATCCCCGCAAGGGGATTTTTTTGGAAATACTACTTTTGAGGAGTAGATATTATGAATACTTACAATAACGTTTTAGAGCTCATCGGCTCCACACCGCTTTTGCGCCTCAAAAAGTTTGAGGAAAAGTGCGGTGCTAAAGCCGAGATTTATGCCAAACTCGAATATTTTAATCCTGCAGGTAGTGTCAAAGACCGTGCTGCACTCTCGATGATAGAGGATGCAGAAAAGCGTGGTTTAATAGAAAGCGGCGCAACTATTATAGAGCCGACCAGCGGCAATACAGGCATCGGACTTGCCATGGTTGCGGCGGTTAAAGGTTACCGCGTTGTGCTGACCATGCCCGAAACCATGAGCATAGAGCGCAGAAAGCTGCTCGCGGCTTACGGTGCCGAAATCGTGTTGACCGAGGGTGCTAAAGGAATGGCAGGCGCTACCGAAAAAGCGGAAGAGTTGCAGCGCGAAATTCCCGGCAGCATTATTGCAGGACAGTTTTATAACCCTATGAACCCTGCCGCACACTATGCGACCACTGGTCCTGAAATTTTTCGCGATACTGACGGCAGCGTTGATATTTTCGTTGCCGGCGTTGGAACGGGCGGAACGCTTTCGGGTGTTGGAAAATATTTAAAAGAACAGAAAAACGATATTAAAATCGTAGCGGTTGAGCCTGCTGAATCTCCCCTGCTCTCGCGCGGCGAGGCGGCCTCCCACGGAATTCAGGGAATCGGGGCAAATTTCGTTCCTGAGGCTTTAGATAAGAGCATTATTGATGAGATATTGACCATTAAAACCGAGGATGCGCTGGCACAGACTCGCGAAATACCCACACTTGAGGGCGTGCTGGTTGGTATTTCATCGGGCGCAGCGCTATCTGCGGCTGCAACCCTTGCGACGCGTGAAGAAAACCGCGGCAAAAAAATTGTGGTTCTCCTGCCCGATACGGGCGAGCGCTACCTCTCGACCGCGGCATTCAACTAATAGGAAATAAAAAAGCACCAAGCGTTTGCTTGGTGCTTTTAATTTTAGTCGATTTTGCCGTAAAGCGGGAGATCGACAGCATCCTTTTTAGGAGTGCGATCGGGATCGATTACGGGCTTTGCGGGGCGCTCGCGACGATCGCGACGGCGATCATCTCTGCGATAGTTATCGCGGCGTCCACCCACGGGGCTTATTACCACGCGGCGGTTCTTGCCCTCGCCTGTGGAGTTGGATTCAACTCCCTCAATGGTTTGAACCTCGGTGTGGATAATGCGGCGCTCATATGGGTTCATCGGTTCGAGGGCGCGACTGCGACCTGTTCTGAGAACCTGATTAGACACGCGGCGCGCAAGACCCTTTAAGGTCTGCTCGCGCTTTTCGCGGTAGTTACCTGTATCAAGGGTGATGCGGAAGAATTCGTTGCCCGAATTTGCGGCAAGCGATGCTAAATACTGAAGTGCATCGAGAGTTTCGCCGCGACGACCGATAACGATGCCGAGGTTTTCTCCCTCTAAGATGATGCGTGCGCCTTTTTCAATCTCGGCAACCGAGATTTTAATGTCCTCAACTCCGAGGTTTGCGAGAACCGAGCGGAGATAAGTAATGGCGCGACCTGCGGGAGAGTTTTTATCAATCTGCTCCTCGCTTACGGCGGGAGCGGCGGGCTTTTCCACGGTAGGTTCGGCCTTTTTCTCCTCTACCTTTTCACGGCGGACCTTTTCGGGTCGGTTGTTTTTCTTGTTTTCTTTCTTAGGCTGACGCTGCTTCTTGGGTGCAGGATCGGGCATTTCAACGTAAACCCTTACCTTTGCGAGCGAGCCGCCAAACAGTCCGAGAGTCTTTTTCTTGGGGTTTGCGAGGACCTCGAACTGAACCTCTTCGTCAAACGAAGCATTGAGTTCCGCTTTGGCCTTTTCGGTGGCCTCTTCAAGCGTGGCGCCAACGCCTATTGCTTCTTTAATCAACTTGGAGCTCCTCCTTACTATTGAGCTGTGTTCTTACGATTCTTTTCGTATCTGTAACGTGTGTAGGTTTCCTTCGATTGCTCCTTGGCGATGATAACATCGGGACCGTATTTTAAGGATACTATGGTCTGAATAACGCCGCCAACGATTGCCGAAATTGCCCAATAGAAGCCGAGTGCGCCCGGGAAAGAGAAACCGATCCACAGGGAAATAAGCGGCATAGTGAGCATCATACCCGACATAGTGGGAGCATCAGGATTATTCTTCTTCTGGATTTTGATGGTTGCAATGCTGGAAGCCATCTGAGCTACGAAGGAAAGAATGGGCATAAGCCAAATAGCGGCAGGCTTGGTGAAGCTGGGGTTTTCAAGCAGGTTGATACCAAATAAATTAAAATCAACGGTGCCTGCAACCGCCTTGGAAATTCCCAGCGCTTCGAGCTCGCCGGCCTGAGCAGGTCCCATAAGTGCCATGGCGCTCTTAACGCCTTCGCTCTTCATGGCAGCATCAATAACGCCCGATTCGATACCGCAGAGGTAGCGAAGCGGATTGGTGATGGCCCAGTAGATGCCCATCATAAGCACCATACGGAGTAAAAGCGGCATACAACCGCCCGACATGGAAACACCCTCACGCTGATAGAGAGCCTGCATTTCCATGCTGTATTTCTGCTTATCGTTACCGCACTTTGCCTTGAGCGCATCAAGCTTGGGCTTGATACGGGTCTGCTGTACGGTGGATTTTTGTGATTTCATTGTGAGCGGCAGCATTAAAACATTTACGAGTATGGTAAAGAGACATACTGCGGCTGCAAAGTTATTACCAACGAGGGACGAGAACCAACGAAGCACGTGTCCCATAGGTACACTTATAAAACTCATCTTTTTTCTCCTTTTGTTTTGCGCGGCGGAACGGGATCGTAGCCGCCTTTGCACAACGGATTACATCTTAGCACCCTATAAATTGCGAGCGCGGCGCCTTTTAAGGCACCGTGCGTTTCTATTGCCTCTATAGCGTAGGCAGAGCAGGTTGGTATAAAACGACAGCTTGAATAGCCTTTGCGCGGCGAAATGTGTTTTTGATAAAAACGCACCAATTTAATGAGTATCCGTTTCATTTTTCACAATTCCTGCGTCCGAAAACTGACGCATAAGTACATCCTTCAGCTTGTTGCTGTTCATTTTGGGCGTTCTCGCGCGGGCAACGAAAACTATATCGTACCCGCGACAATCAAGATACGGCAAGCATCCGCGGAACGCGGCGATTATAACTCGCCTCGCGCGGTTTCTATCTACTGCGGTGCCTATCTTTTTGCCGGTGGTGACCCCTATACGAATACCGCCCTCGCGGTTTTTAACAATATAGGTTACAACACCCGAATGCACGAAGCAGCGACCTCTGCCGTACGCCCTTTTGAATTCCTTATTCAGCTTTAACTTTTTAAGTTTTTCCATCGGTTTATCCCCGAAAGATCTTTAAATTAGTAGGTGAGCTGCTTTCTGCCCTTTGCTCTGCGACGGGCAAGTACCTTGCGGCCGTTAGCGGTAGCCATTCTCTTGAGGAAACCATGTTCCTTCTTGCGATGAAGCTTCTTCGGCTGATATGTTCTTTTCATTACTAAAACCTCCTTGTTTATTATGGTATTGCTTTAAGGGGGTAGTGCCCCAATCTAAAACATAACCTATCAAGTTAACAGTATAACAAAACAAGCCCCTTATGTCAACAAAAATATTCCGCAAAACGCAAAAAAGAGGGGCGCACAAAGCACCCCTCATAGGTTTTATTATTCAGCCTTTGCGGCCTCTATTACCTTGCCTGCAATGTGAGCGGGAACCTCCTCATAACGCTCAAAGGTGAGAGTGAATTCTGCTCTGCCCTGGGTTATGGAACGCATAGAGGTGGAGAAATCGGACATTTCGGCAATCGGAACCTCGGCGATAACCTCCTGCAGCTTGTTCTGCAGCGGATTCATGCCGATAACTCTGCCGCGACGCTTATTGATATCGCCGATAACGTCGCCCATGTTATCCTCAGGGATGGTAACGTTTAAGGTGCCGATAGGCTCAAGCAGAACGGGATTTGCCTGCGGCAGACCATCCTTATATGCGATGCCTGCGGCGGTCTTGAACGCCATTTCGGAGGAATCTACGGGGTGATAGGAGCCATCAAGCAGTGTTGCCTTTAAGCCAACAACGGGATAGCCTGCCAAAACGCCCTTAGAAACCGAATCACGGAGACCCTTTTCAACTGCGGGGAAGAAATTCTTGGGAACGCTGCCGCCGAACACCTTCTCCTCAAAGATCATCTCATCGCCCTCGCAGGGAGAGAACTCAATCCAAACGTCACCATACTGACCGTGACCGCCCGACTGCTTCTTATGCTTACCCTGAACCTTAACGGTCTTGCGGATGGTCTCGCGGTAAGCAACGCGGGGAGTTTTTAGCTCAACCGAAACACCGAACTTAGCGGCAAGCTTGGAGATTATAACGTCGATATGCTGTTCGCCGAGACCCGAGAGCAGCTGCTCCTTGGTTTCGGTGTTGACTGCGAAGCTGATGGTGGGATCCTCCTCCATAAGACGGGTGAGACCCTGGGCTATCTTATCCTCATCGCCCTTAACCTTCGGGTATACAGCCATGGTAAGCTGCGGAAGCGGGAATGCCGGAACGGCTATCTTCTTGCCGAATGCGTTATCGCAAAGGGTATCACCTGTGAGAACGTTGCCAAACTTTGCAACGGCGCCGATATCACCTGCGGGAATAACTGCGGCATCCTCCTGCTTGCCCGCCTTGATGAACATAACCTTGGAGAGCTTTTCTTCAGTGCCGGTGCGCTGGCAAACGAGACGGCTATCTGCCTTTACCTTGCCTGACACGACCTTGAAATAGGAAAGCTTACCAACAAATGGGTCGGCTATGGTCTTGAACACAACCAAAGCGGCAGGACCGTTTTCATCAACCTTGATTTCGCCGCCATCGGCATCAAACACCTTACCATCGGCTGCGGAGGGAGCGATTTTTGCAAGAATATCAACTAACATTGGAACGGCTGCGCCATCCTGACCTACGCCGCAGAATACAGGGCACAAATCTCCTGCCTGCATTCCTTTTTTAAGCGCGGTGAGGATTTCCTCCTCGGTGAAGGGCTCGCCGCCGAAGTATTTATCCATAAGCGCTTCATCGGTGGAGGCAACTGCCTCAAGCATAATATCGCGCATGGAGGAAATGTCGGAGTTTTCGGGAACCGGGGTGTATTCCTTAGCGGTAAGGCCATCATAGGTATATGCCTTGCCGGTGATGAGATTTATGTAGCAGGTTACGTGCTCACCCTCAACAAACGGAACAACAACGGGGCAGACAACGCCGCCATAGTGACCTGTGATGATGGAAACAACGCGATAAAAATGAGCGTGAACAGAATCAAGTTTATTGATGAAGAAGGCAACGGGTTTGCCGTTCTTGCGAGCGGCATCATATGCCTTTTGAGCACCTACGGTGAGACCCGATTTGCCCGAAAGCACAATAAGTGCCGAATCGGCAGCGCAGAGAGCCTCGCTCACTCCTGCGGCGAAATCGAACTGACCGGGAGCATCGATAACGTTAATCTTATTCTCGCCTATCTCAACGGGATAGAGCGCGGTGCTTACCGATACCTTTCTTTTCTTTTCCTCGGCATCAAAATCGAGAGCCAGAGTGGAATCTGCGCTCTTGCCTATTCTATCGGTTGCCTTACCGTAATATAAAATCGCATCTGCCAGTGTGGTTTTACCACTGTTGCCGTGACCTAACAGGGCGATATTTTTGATGTTGGTTGCTTTATAGTCTTTCAATGTGAACACCCTTTCATCGGCGGCGGATTCCGCCGAATTTATTATGGAATGATTATAACACCATTTTGAGGAGATTTCAACTAATTTTATGCTTGAGTTTTAATAACTTTTGTGTAAAATGCTGTCGTAAAGGATGTTTTTTGCCTAAAAAAGGGTAATTTTAGTGCATTTTCACTCAAAAAGGCAATAAAATTTCTATATCGGCGGGCAGGCTATAATATTTTCTTGAAAAAAATACCCGGCGGCGGTATAATTTCTATATCAATTTCACTGGAGAGTATACATGAATATCAACGAAACACTTGCAAAAGAATTTTCACTGCAGAACTGGCAAATCGACAACACCGTTGCTCTTATAGACGACGATAAGACCATCCCCTTTATCGCACGTTACCGCAAGGAGCAGACCGGCACGCTCGATGACCAGATACTGCGCGAGATTTATGACCGCCTTTGCTACCTGCGCGGACTCGAGAAGCGCAAGGAGGAGGTTATCGCATCGATAACCGAGCAGGGCAAGCTGACGGAAGAACTGGAAAACGCCATCCGCGCCGCAACCGCATTGGTTGAGGTTGAGGACCTTTATAGACCCTATAAGCAAAAGCGCCGCACGAGAGCCAGCGTTGCAAAGGAGAAGGGACTTGAGCCCTTGGCGCTGCTTATTCTTGAGCAGGCAGATGAGACAAATCCGCAGGTTGCTGCTGAGGAATATATCGATGAGGAAAAAGGCGTTGCAAGTGTAGAGGAAGCACTTGCAGGTGCCGGCGATATAATCGCCGAAATGATTTCAGATGATGCGGTGCTCCGCAAGCAGCTGCGTTTTATTGTTTCGCGCTCGGGCAAGATTGTTTCCCGTGCCACTGACAAGGAAAAGCAAAGCGTTTATGAGAATTATTATGAATACGAGGAACCCGTTTCCAAGATAGCAGGTCACCGCGTGCTGGCACTCAACCGCGGTGAAAAGGAAGAATTTTTAAAGGTATCGCTCGAGCTTCCCGAAATGTTTGGCGAGAAGGCTGCCATCGGCAGATTTGTTACCGCCGATAACGCCTGCTCGGCACTGGTTTACGATGCCTGCGTTGACAGTTACCGCAGACTTATATTCCCCTCGATAGAGCGCGAGGTGCGCGCAGCACTGAGCGAGGATGCGAGTGAGAATGCCATTAAGGTTTTCGGCAACAATCTGCGCCAGCTGCTTATGCAGCCGCCCATAAAGAACAGCACAACGCTGGGTCTTGACCCTGCATATCGCACGGGCTGCAAGATAGCAGTTTGCGACCCCACGGGCAAGGTGCTGGACACTACTGTGGTTTACCCCACTCCCCCGCAGAACAAAACAGAAGAAGCCAAGCGCAAGCTATCCCTACTTATAAAAAAGCACGGTGTTAACACCATTTCCATAGGCAACGGAACTGCCAGCCGCGAGAGTGAAGCATTTGTTGCAGAGCTGATAAAGGAAATTTCCGAAAAGGTTTCTTATATGGTTGTAAGCGAGGCGGGTGCCAGCGTTTACTCGGCGAGTAAGCTTGCTGCAGCCGAGTTCCCCGAATTTGACGTTTCGCTGCGAAGCGCAGTTTCGATTGCAAGACGACTGCAGGACCCACTATCCGAGCTGGTTAAAATTGAGCCCAAAGCAATAGGCGTTGGTCAATACCAGCACGATATGCCGCAGGCAAGGCTGGGTGAGGCGCTCTCGGGCGTTGTTGAGGACTGCGTTAACTCGGTTGGTGCCGACCTTAACACCGCTTCGGCTTCATTGCTTGAGCACGTGGCAGGCGTTAACAGCGCGATAGCCAAAAACATAGTTGCCTACCGCGAGGAAAACGGCGCGTTTACCGACCGCAAGCAGTTGCTTAAGGTTCCGAAACTCGGTGCCAAGGCATTCGAACAGTGTGCAGGATTTTTGCGCGTTATGGATGGCAAAAATCCGCTGGATAACACCGCGGTGCATCCCGAAAGTTACAAGGCTGCCGAGGCGCTGCTTAGCAAATACGGCATTGATAAGCGCTCACTCTCGCCTGAGAAAATTGCCGCTATTCAGTTCCCCGAGGGTGATGCTCTCTCCGCACTGGCTTCGGAAATCGGAGTTGGCGTACCCACGCTTTGCGATATTATAAACGAGCTTAAAAAGCCGGGTCGCGACCCCCGCGACGAGTTGCCCGCTCCCCTGCTCCGCGACGGTAATATTATGGAGCTTAAGGACCTTAAAGAGGGTATGGAATTCACCGGCACGGTTCGCAACGTTATTGATTTCGGTTGCTTTGTTGATATTGGCGTGCACGAGGACGGACTGGTGCATATCTCGCAGATTTGCAACCGCTTTATCAAGCATCCGCTTGAGGCGGTTAAGGTTGGTCAGACCGTTAAGGTTCGCATTTTATCGGTTGACGTTGCAAGAAAACGCATTTCGCTTACCATGAAGTTTTAATTTATTCTTGAATATGCGCGAAATTTAATGTATTATGTATTTAAATCCAGAGAAAAGGAGATATTATATTATGTGGCAAAAATTTAAGAAATTCGCATTTCAGGGCAACGTGCTTGACATGGCTGTCGGTGTTGTTATCGGTACTGCGTTCAAAGATATCGTTACCAAGTTGGTTGATTGCATCATCATGCCGCTCGTTGGTATTTTAACCGGCGGTAATGACTTAGCTGCTCTCAGTTTTAAGGTTAAGGATGCAACTGTTGCATACGGAGTATTCCTGCAGGCTATTGTTGACTTCTTCATTATAGCAGCTGCTATTTTCGTTATGATAACCGCTATGGGCAAGGTTAGAGAGGCTGCTGAAAAATTAGCTCACAAGCAAACTGAGGAAGAAGAGGCTGCCGCCCCTGCTGCTCCTACTGCTCCCACCGAGGCAGAGCTGCTTGCTGAAATCCGCGATCTTTTAAAGAATAAAGACTAATAAGAAAAACCACGGAAGCAAAACTTCCGTGGTCTTTTTTATTTCTTCATTGCGAGAAGGTCATAGGGCGAGACGTATTTATCGCCCTGCATAAAGCTTACGTGAATATGGGATTTATCGGCACTCTCGCAGGGAACGATGCCAACCTCGCCTATCTTGGTGCCTGAGGGAATCGTTTCACCCTTGGTTACGGTCACGTTTTTAAGCCCGCAATAGTTCACGATAAAGCCGAGTCCATGATCCATGACGACCGTTTTGCCCCAAATAGCATCATCGCGCACGTCCTTTACGGTACCCTTAGTGGCGGAGAGAACCTCGGTGCCCTCGTCGGCTTGCACATCAATGCCCAGATGCAAGCGCATATCGCCATAGGTTGCGCTATACTGCAGCTTGGTATCGCTATAGTTTTTACCGATGCTGCCGTTTATGGGCATGGTGAATGAGCCTTTCGGAACGCTTACTGTGTTCTCACTCGCAGACGGAGGCGTGCTGCTTGCGTCATTTCGGGTATCCTCAACGTCGCTCACGTTTTGACCTGTCTGCTCGGTGCTCTGCGGTTTTGAGGACGGATTTTCCACCTCTGACGGCGTGGGCTGCGGCGAGGAAATATATGAAGAATTTATATCCTCCTCAACCGAGGAAATGGTTGCCGCTGCCGACCACGCTGCTATGCCTACAGCCGCAACGCAGGCAGCGAGGACCAGATAAAATCCCTTGCCCTGCAAAAATTTTTGGTTTCCTTTATGTTTTGAATATTTCATATTTAACACCCCGCAATTATGTTTGGCATTTTGATACGAGAATATTCAAACGCTTAAAAGTTAATTTTTGATTTATAGAATGTTCATAAAATAAACATTTTTGTTTTGTATTATAAAAATGCGGAAAGGCAAAAAGAGAGCCGCACTCTTCTTTCCGCTTTAGGCCTTTAAAAAAGGCCCCTCCTCAAACCCCTCAAATAAGGGAAACGCCCTGCCTTTTGGCAGGGCGTTTTTCCTTTTATTTAGTTTAATTCACACATAAGCAACGTATAACCGAAAATACTGCTTCCATCGGCAAAGAACAAGCTCTCGCAGGTGGTGGTTTCGGCATCGCAATCGGGATCAATAACTACCGAAGTCTTAACCGAGATGGTGCCATCGCCCATATAAGAATAATCCGTTACGGTGTGGCGATAGGTGCTGAAGCTGCGAGGTAGAA
This sequence comes from Acutalibacteraceae bacterium, assembly GCA_045655625.1. Taxonomy (GTDB): domain Bacteria; phylum Bacillota; class Clostridia; order Oscillospirales; family Acutalibacteraceae; genus SIG589. The sequence goes on along the minus strand of JAZOPP010000019.1, from coordinate 559 downwards.
CGGGATAGAAGCCTTCGCGCTGAGCATCGCACGGAAGAACGATGTCCTCTGCATTCTTGCCATACATATTAAATACAAACTCGTTTACTGCGGCAGCCGGGATATAACCATCATCACAAAGCGAGGCGAGAGATAACTGTGCGCCGAGAACCAAACGGTCGGTCGAGCCGAAGTCATCGCCGAAGCAATGATTATGATTTAAAATATTTTCGAAGCGGGCAAGCATAACTCCCTCGCTCTGGTGAGAATAAACCTCAGCATCCGCCGATAAAAGGGCTGCATCAATTGGCTCTGCAGAGAGGTTCTCGGCCGTGCTTGCCGAGGATGGCAATATTAAAAGAGAGAGAGCAACAAGCAGTTCTGCCAAAAGCTTTATCACAGCCGACACCACCTTTCGAAATCTTACTACAACAGTATATACCGTGCAGCACAAAAATGCGATTTCAAAGGGGTTACAATTTTATTTCAATTTTGTCATAAAAACGGCTATTTTTTCCTACCCTCGAAGGTTTCGGCAAAGAGCGAGCTTCCCAATATCAGAACGCCGCCGATTATCCAC
>JAZOPP010000018.1:0-23102 GCA_045655625.1 Acutalibacteraceae bacterium | reverse complement strand
AGGGCAAAACGCAGATGGAGGTTTCAAACGAAATCGGTATTTCGCAGGCGCAGGTATCTCGGCTTGAAAAGGGAGCACTTGATAAAATAAAATTATAAAGCAAATTTTTTGCACATATATATTCTTGAGGTGAATATATGGGTTGCAGAATAATTGAAATGCGAGATAAGCAGGTTATTTGTATTAAGGACGGCACAATTATCGGTTGTGTTTGTGACGTAGAAATTGATATTACGTGCGGCAAACTTGTTGCCATTGTTATATATGGCAAACCGAGATGCTTTGGATTGTTTGGGCGATGCGAGGATATTGTTATACCTTGGAGTTGCATTGAAATCATCGGCAGCGATACAATACTTGTAAATTTTGATCCGCCACACGGATTTAACAGAAAAAAGAAATTGCTACCTTTTTAAATCGGCTTAATGCCGATTTTTTGGTTTTGGGAAATCACACTCATTTTTCCATAGGTAAATTAAAAAAATGTGCGCAAATTAAATTTGCAGGCGAAGGAGGTTAAATGCGTTTTATAAGGATTTTCACAAAAATTACTGCGCTTTCATTAACGCTTATGTCCGTATTGATTTTTTCACTCGTTGGAATAGCGCAAAACGAAATATCGGCAAGTTATTTTGTTGTTGAGGGAAAACAATTAAACGTTAGTTGTCAAATCCCTATAACAACTCATTATAACGGCACTGAGGAGTCACGAACGTCTCTTGTTGAAGATGAGCCAAAAAACGATTACAGCGTAAATTTTAAGCTTTTTGGGCTGTTTCCAATCAAACGTGCAATCGTTAGTGTTATTGATAATATGTCTGTTGCGTTACTCGGAGAACCTTTTGGCATAAAAATATATACTGATGGTGTTCTTGTTGTTGATATGAGTGATGTTGATACTGATAAAGGAAACGTCAATCCTGCCAAGAATGCGGGAATTAAAATTGGTGATACAATAAAATCAATTAACGGAAAACAAATGCGCTCTAATGAAGACGTTTTGGAAATTGTGGAATCCTCAGACGGTAGTCCTATGACTGTGTGTTTTGAGCGTGAAAAGATTATAAAGACTGTAAAACTGCAGCCGGTGTTTTCTAAAAGCGCGGGTGCTTACCGTATAGGTTTATGGGTCAGGGATAGTACTGCAGGAATCGGAACCTTAACCTTTTATTCGCCTGCAACCGAAATAGTGTGCGGTCTCGGGCATGGTGTGTGTGATGATGATACCGGACAGCTTATGTCTATTGCGAGTGGTGAGCTGGTAAATGCACAGATTGTTTCGCTGAAAAAAGGTGCTGTAGGCAGTCCCGGTGAGCTTAAAGGTAAGCTCGGCAACACGTTATTGGGCAATATCTTGCTCAATTGTGAATGCGGTGTTTATGCAGAGCGCGTGTGTGAATATCGAGAACTCGATTTGATTGATATTGCTCTCAAGCAGGAAATACGCGAGGATGAGGCATATATTTATACAACGATAGATGGTTCCGCTCCGGATTATTACACCTGCAACGTTAAGATAAATGCAAAATATGAGAATGAGCGCACTCAGAACATGATAGTAACCGTTACGGACAAGCGCCTTATTGAAAAAACGGGCGGAATAGTGCAGGGAATGAGCGGCAGTCCCATTGTTCAAAACAGAAAGCTGATAGGAGCAGTAACACACGTATTCGTAAATAACCCGGAAAAAGGCTACGGCATATTCGCCGAAAATATGCTAAATACCGCACAAAACCTTACAGACGCGCGTTTAAGTAAGGCATCGTAACAAGAAAAGCACTCGTTTTCCGAGTGCTTTTCTATTTTTAATAAAACATAAACATTTCGAAAACAACGCAAAAATAAACCTAAAGTAAACTCTGTTTGCACGGTGAGGAAAGATTTAAAATAGAAGTTTTGATTTTAATAAAACTTAAACATTTTAAAAAGATTTCCTAAACAACGAAACCGTAGAATATACTTGTAAAAAACAAAACGAAAGGCTAGGATGAACTTATGAAATAAATTAAAACACCCACACCTATTTGGTGAGGGTGTTTTTTATAAAGCCTTATATAATTCTTTAACTGTTTGATAGCGGTCGTTTGGATTAACGTTGGTGCATTTGCGAACGATTTTTCCGGCTTTTCCGCGTGCAAATTGCTCGCTGGGATGCTTTCCGCACAGCATAACGTTTAATAAAACGCCGAGGGCATAAATATCGGTTCTGGCATCACTTTGGGCTATTCCAAGCTGTTCGGGAGAGGCATAACCAACAGTTCCCATAACAACAGTATCTTTACTCGCAACCGATATTTTTCTGGATGCATTAAAATCTAAAAGCACGACGCGCCCGTTTTTATCAATAATAATATTCTCGGGTTTTATATCTCTGTGAACAAAGCCGTTGTCATGCAGGCATACGAGCCCATTACAAACTGAAGACAAAACCTTTTTTGCACCCGAATAACGATAAAGCCCGCCATCAAGCACCTGCGCAACGGTTATTCCATCAATATATTCCTCAAGAACAATTATTCCATCCTCAAGTTTTAAAACATCGTAAATAATCGGCAAATATTTGCAGCTTATTCCGCACAAAAAACTATAAATTGTATCGCTACCTTGTAAACTGTGCAGCACAATATCCTTCGACAAAGCCTTATTACGAAGTCGCAGGGTTTTGCAGTCGTTTTTATCAGCCAAAACGCTGACAACCGAATAATGATTTAGGATATTTTTAATGTATTCTTCGCGTGTCATTAGTCGATTGCACCGCCAATCCATGGTCCAAAAAGCATACCGTTATACATAGCGAAATTACTGAGTTTTGTGAAGTTGCGATTTGTGGCAGTTTCTGGACTGTGCAGCGTGATAATATAGCGTGCTTTTTCGGGATTAAAAGCATCTCCTGCTATATATGTATGGCTTGGGAAATAGATATCTGTAATGTTATAGCAGTAATAGAATGAATAAACGTTAACACTGATAACGTTCCTTGGAAAAATAACAATTCTTACAGTATCTTTAACAGCATCATCAGAAAAAGCGTGTGACGCTATAGCGACAACCTTTTTGCCATCAATAGTTTCGGGAATGACGTATATACCATTTTCATCAGTCTTAGAAACGCCGGTAATGGTTACGCCGCCATCAGTGAGCGTGGAGTTAAAGATGAGTTCATCATCAGCGGGTTCGGCATCACGATATAAATATTCTGCAGAGGAAGCAGGGTATAGGTTGGTGGGCGTAGATGTAGCAGGAACAGAGGATAGGGCAGTATTCGGTTTTGAAGTTGTTGTTGTGTTTGAAGTGCCTGTTTGAGTAGCGGTTGAGGTAGTGATCGGTTTTTTAGAAGAAGAACTTCCGCCATCGCCACTAGGTTTGCTTGAGGAGCCGCCAGGTTTTAAAGCACCGGATAAGGATGGTCCGGATAAAGGGTTAGATGATGATTCATCAGCACCTGTATTTTGCATATCAGAAGCGGCGTTGGCGTTAACTGACAAACCGGAGTTATCAATAAACGGTAAAGACGAATCGGGTGAATCGTGAGTTTTCTTATTATCGTTACCGTTTAGAATTAAAAATATCGATAATATGATTATAAATAAAACTGCTATTGTAGATATTGTAATAATCTTAGAAGATTTTTCTTTATTATCCACAATGATAGTTTTTTGTGAAAAATCAGTCATACAATATACGCAAAAGCGTGCGTTATCTTCAATTTGTGCTCCGCATTTTGGACATTTCTTCATATATCCACCTCTATCTTCGCTTTATTATATAAAATAACATAATATCAGCCTTTTTTCAACAAATATAGTTATTAGTACTTACGTGTCGAATTATGTAAAACGATTTTTTACATAATTTTCCATTTTGTTATTGCAATTTTTACCTATAAATGGTAAAATATGTAAAACAAAAATGGAGGAGTACTTATGCAAAAGAAAATTAAAATCGTTATTGCAGACGATTCTACCGAATTCGGTCAAAACTGTGCGAACGCGCTTAAAAGTTATGGTATGGATGTTGTAATGTGTCAAAAAGATGGTCAGCGTCTTTTAAATAGCATCCGTAATGATAAGCCTGATATTGTTATCGCTGACGTATTTATGCCAAACGTAGATATTTTAGGCGTTCTTTCCGCTATTAAGAATATAGAAGAAAAGAACAGACCACTTGTTATGGCTATATCGGGTTATGATAACCCGCGCCTTGAGCGTGAAACCTTGACCGCAGGTGCGTGTTATTATTTTATAAAGCCGTTTGATACCAACGTTTTGGCGGAGCGTATTATTCAACTTTCGGGCTGGAAAAGCACTATAGTACCTGTTGTTAAGGATACCGTTTTGGGTGATAGTGACCTAGAGCTTATGGTAACCGAAATAATACATCAAATTGGCGTTCCTGCACATATCAAGGGTTATCACTATCTGCGTGAAGCAATCATTTTATCCGTAAAGGATAACGAAATGATAAACTCCGTCACCAAGCTTTTATATCCCACGGTTGCCAAGAAAAATCAAACAACATCCTCCCGCGTTGAGCGAGCTATTCGCCATGCTATCGAGGTCGCTTGGGACAGGGGAGACGTTGATGTTCTTAATTCCTATTTTGGGTATACGATCCATAATGGGCGCGGTAAACCGACTAACAGTGAGTTTATCGCAATGATAGCAGATAAGTTGCGTTTACGCCTTAAAATAAGTTAAAAGTTAAAACCGTTCAGCCAAAACTGAACGGTTTTTTTATTATGAATATATGAACTTATCGCGGCGATATTTTTTAATCTTGGCAAATACTATTCCTCCGATAAGCAGTGCCATTACCGTGCAAACACAGATAACGGAACGAGTGTAGTTAGATCCTGCGCGAACCTCAAGCCATAGGTCAGTTTGCAACTTATTGGTTGCTGCATCGAGGTTAACGTAAGCCTCACAACCCTCGAAACTCTCGGGATAGGTGGCGTCAACCGCGTAATCACCAAATTCCTCGCGGAGATATTCCTTGTGGTCTTCAATAACTTGTGTCTGTGGTGAGGAATAGCAAAGATATTCAGCGTTCGCCTTAGCAGCTTCATACGAGCACATATAGTTGATGAACAACTCGGCAGCCGACTTATTTTTGCAACCTTTTGGAATGCACATAGCATCTATAAAGATATTTGTGCCTTCATCGGGGAACACGAAATCAACGTTCTCATTCTGGCTCATAATGGTCAGCGCATCGCCGATATAATAGGGAGCTAAAGCAGCCTCTCCACTGGACATCATCGGGAAAATCTGGTCCATAACGTAGCTGCGAACCAAAGGCTTTTGCTTTTTGAGCAATTCTGCAGCGCTTTCCCAAACCTTGGGGTCAGTGGAATTAAATGAGTCACCGTTTAGCAACTGAGCGAGAGCAAAAGCATCACGCGAGTTATCAAACATAAGGATTTTATTGCTGTATTTCTCGTCCCAGAGCGCGTTCCAGCTGGTTATTTTTTCCTTAACAGCCTTTTTGTTATAAAGCAGGGCAACGCGACCCCAGGTATAAGGAACGGAGAATTCCTGATTCGGGTCATAACTCGAAATATCCTTATTTTCTAGCAGGTTTTTATCAATATATTGATAATTCGGAATGTTATCAATATCGACAGGGAGCAGCATATCCTCGCTGATAAGTTTTGAAATCATATAATCGGAGATTATGATAACGTCATAGCTTGCGGAACCGCTCTTTAACTTGGTGTAGAGCTCTTCATTGCTTGCAAAGGTGAGATACGTAACCTTAACGCCGGTCTTTTCGGTGAAGTCCTTGATAACGTCGAGGGAGTCATCATCACCGTTTGAAATATATTCACCCCAGTTGTAAACAACAATGCTGTCGCCGTCGTGCTCGGAGAGCGTTTCTTCTTGGGCTTTATTGCCTGAACCGCAGCCGCAAAGCAAGCAAAGAACAAGCATAAGGGATAAGATAAGTGCTAATTTTCTTTTCATCGCTTTGCACCTACCTTTGCATCATTATCACGCATCTGACGGATATTAACTATCAGCATCAGCATAAATACCGTAATAAACATTAAAGCGGAAAGGGCATTTATCTTGGGGTTAACACTCTTTCTTGTCATTGAGTAGATGAGAACGGAAAGCGTTTGTGCCGAAGTTCCCGAGGTGCAATAGCTTATAACGAAATCATCCAGCGACAGGGTAAATGCCAAGAGCATTCCGGTCATAACACCGGGCATAATTTCAGGCATAACAACCTTGAAAAATGCCTTAAAGGGTGGACAACACAAATCGAGAGCCGCCTCATAAGAGTGCTTGTTCATCTGGCGCAGTTTAGGCAACACCGATAAGATAACGTAAGGAATGTTAAACGAAATATGCGAGAGAATTAAGGTCAGCATTCCGAATTCAAGATGAATTCCCACAACCGATAGAACGCCGAAAAGCGAAACGAACAAAAGCATTAATGAAACGCCTGTTACGATTTCGGGGTTAACCATCGGTATATTTGTGGCAACCATGATAACGCCCTTGAGCTTTTTCTTCATTGCCGTGATGCCGATTGCGGCGAGTGTGCCGATAATTGTGGCAAAAACCGAGGCAATAACGGCAACAATAAGCGTTGTTTTGAGTGCATCAATAATCGCACCGTCGTTTAATAATTTTTCATACCAGCCAAACGTGAAACCATTCCATACAGAACGGCTTTTTGAATCGTTAAATGAGAAAATTATCATAACGAGGATGGGTGCATATAGAAACGTGAAAATTATGCCGAGATAGAACTTAGAGAGAAACTTCATATAAGTAAAGCCTCCTCTCCGTCATCATCGCTGAACTGATTCATAACAGCCATGCAGATAAGCACAAGAACCATCAAAATCAGAGAGAGAGCAGCGCCGAGATATGGATTATACGTGGCGCCGAAGAACTGACTTTCAATAATATCGCCGATAAGCATTTCGCCGCCGCCGAGCATTTTAGAAACAACAAAGGTGCTGACTGCGGGAACGAAAACCATAGTGATACCCGAAATAATACCGGGCAGACTTAAAGGCATTATTATTTTTCTAAATACGTTAAGGCTGTTTGAACCTAAATCTTGAGCAGCTTCGATAAGGCGCTTATCCATTTTGGTAAGAACCGAATAGATAGGCATTATCATAAAGGGAAGGAAATTATAAACCATACCCAGCACGATAGCGCCCTCAGTATTGATAAGGCGCACGCGCGGCAGACCAATAGCTGCCAGGAAATTATTTATAATTCCTGTATCCTCAAGCAGCGTCATCCAGGCATAGGTGCGCAACAAAAAGTTCATCCACATAGGCATCATAATAAGAAGAATCATGGTGCGCTGTGAACGTGAGGAAGATTTAGCAATTATATATGCAACGGGATAACCGATAAGCAAGCAAATAATCGTTGCCAGCATTCCCAGCCAAATAGACTGCATAAGAGAAGGCAAATATTTTGCTGCTTCGGCAAAATTGGCAAATGTGAAACCGCCGCCCTCAGTTGTGAAGGAGAAATAAATTACCATACCGAGAGGTACGATAGTGAATAAGACCATCCAAAAAACGTAGGGCAGAGCCATAACTTTTTTAGACGTCATATTTCCTCCTCTGCAGTATCTGCTCCGTCAGAATAAAGCGGAACGGACGATTTATGCATTATATGGATATCAAAGGGATCGACCGAAAGCCCAACTTTTTTGCCAACCTCGGCAAACTTGGTGGTATGAATAAGCCACTTGCAGTCACCGATGTCAACAAGGATTTCATAATGAACACCCTTGAAGGTTATGGATTCAACGGTGCCACTGACCTGACCCTTTTCGGGTGAGGAAACGATAACGTCCTCAGGGCGAATAACAACGTCAACGGGATTGTTTTCGCCAAATCCCTTATCAACGCAGGGGAAATCAACGCCGTTAAAATTAACCAGCTCATCGCGTATCATAGTACCCTCAATAATATTCGATTCGCCGATAAAATCAGCTACAAACGCATTTTTGGGCTCATTATAAATATCCTCAGGAGTGCCTATCTGCTGAATTTCGCCATTGTTCATAACAACAACGGTATCCGACATTGTGAGAGCCTCTTCCTGATCATGAGTTACGTAAATAAAGGTGATACCAAGCTCCTGCTGAATCTTTTTAAGCTCGGTCTGCATCTCCTTGCGAAGCTTAAGGTCGAGAGCGGCTAAAGGTTCATCCAAAAGCAGGACCTTAGGCTGGTTCGCAAGCGCACGTGCTATTGCAACGCGCTGCTGCTGACCACCCGAAAGAAGGTTGATGTTTTTGCGCTCAAAGCCGCTAAGATTAACCAAGCTGAGCATTTCCTTAACCTTGGCTTTTATATCCTTTTCGGGCCATTTTTTAATTCTTAGGCCAAATGCAACGTTCTCATAAACGTTGAGGTGAGGGAATAGAGCATAGCGCTGGAAAATGGTGTTTACCTGACGCTTATGAGCAGGAACATCGTTTATTCTTTTGCCCTCAAAAAAAACATCTCCGTCATCAGGTTCAACAAAGCCCGCAATGATACGAAGGGTGGTGGTTTTACCGCAACCCGACGGACCTAAAAGGGTAACAAATTCCTTATCTCTGATATAGAGATCGATACCCTTTAAAACCGGCTCATCGTCAAATGACACAAAGATGTTCTTTAATTTGATAATACTATTCTTTTCTGACATTTAAGCATCCCCCTTTGCGGACACACAGTGCCGCGAAAGCTAAAATTAGCTCTGCGCGATACCCGCGATATCTCTGCTTACGGCCCCGCAAAGAGTTTTTCATAGTTCAAAAATTATGTTCTAAACTACAGCCGCATGCTTGAAATCGCTTTAAGCACAGATGCATTAAATTGATACCTATAAATATATGAGAAAAACCGCATAAAGTCAAGATATTTTTGCAAATTTCCAAAAAATATTTGGTATTTGAGAAGCCTTGGTTTGAAAAACTCTTTTTTTCTCACAAATGCTCGTTTTTCCTCGCAAATGCTCACAAAAAATTTTTATATAAATTTTGCCAAAAAATATCCGAAAAACAGTTGCTCTAATTTTCTGTTTGTGTTATACTAAATTGAATATTTATATTTATAGTAAAAGAGGGAGTATTTGTGATCATTTTAGGGATTGATCCTGGCTATGCAATAATCGGATACGGCGTGGTTAAATACGAGAATTACAAATTTACTCCTTTGGAATACGGCGCGGTAACTACCCCTGCAAAAACAGATTTTTCTGATAGGCTTTGCATGATATTTGATGGTATCACCTCGATAATCGAAAAGCATAATCCTGATGCAATGGCCATAGAAAAGTTGTTTTTTAACACTAACACAACAACCGCGATAGACGTTGCACAGGCACGTGGCGTTATAATGCTGGCTGCTAGACAGAAAAAACTGCCTGCGTTTGAATACACACCCTTGCAGGTCAAGCAGTCGGTAACGGGATATGGTCGTGCGCAGAAGGCGCAGGTAATGGAGATGACGAGGCAAATGCTGTCGCTCAAATCTGTTCCCAAGCCGGACGATACTGCCGATGCGCTCGCTTTGGCTATTTGCCATGGATATAACGCTTCGTCTTTAGGAAGATTTAAGTTTTAGGAGGTAAAACAAAATGATTGCATCACTAAGAGGTAAACTCATTGGTTCTGATACTCAATCTGTTGTTATTGAGTGTGGCGGAGTTGGAATGCGTTGTTTTACCACACTTAAAACTATCGCCGCCTTACCAAAACTTGGTAGTGAAGTTTTTCTTTATACGTATTTGTCCGTTCGCGAGGATGCCCTCGACCTTTACGGCTTTGCAACCGAATCGGAACTTGCGTGCTTTAAACTTATCACCTCGGTCAATGGTGTAGGCTCTAAAATCGGTATTGCCATTTTATCCGATTTTACACCCGATCAGGTATCGCTTTTCATCGCCAGCGCTGATGCTAAATCGCTTTCCAAAGCATCGGGTGTTGGTCCTAAACTTGCAAACAGAATTATTCTTGAGCTCAAGGATAAGGTTAGTTCCTCCGGTGTCGAGACGCCCGGAGTTCAGTGTGTTGTTTCTGCCACGGAACACACCAACACCAAGGATGCGATCGATGCTTTATGCTCGCTTGGTTTCACACGTAGCGAGGCTTCATTAGCGGTTGGCAGACTTGATCCCAACGCTCCAACAGAAATTCTTATCCGAGAAGCTCTTAAAACTCTTTCAAGGTAGGTGCAATTATGGAAGATTTTGATTTTGAAAACCGAATAGTTGCTCCGCAGTACGTTAACAACGTAGACGATAGCGAATTTTCGCTTCGCCCTCGTGCTTTAACCGAATATATCGGTCAGGAGCAGGTTAAAGAAAACTTAAGCATCTATATTGAGGCTGCACGCGCACGTCGCGAGCCAATTGATCACGTTTTGCTTTACGGTCCTCCGGGACTTGGTAAAACTACGCTTGCGGGAATTATTGCACGCGAAATGGGAGTTAATATTCGCATAACCTCCGGTCCTGCTATTAAGATACCCGGCGACCTTGTTGCGCTGCTTACCGGCCTTGAGGAGGGTGACGTGCTGTTCATTGATGAGATTCATCGACTTCCCAGCACGGTTGAAGAGGTGCTTTATCCCGCAATGGAGGATAACGCTATCGACTTTGTTTTCGGCAAGGGAGCCGCAGCACGCTCCATTCGCTTAGATGTTAAACCGTTTACCCTTATCGGTGCTACCACCCGTTCGGGACAGCTTACCGCACCGCTTCGTGACCGTTTCGGTGTTCTACTGCGCCTTGAGCTTTATAAAGTTGAGGAGCTTGCCGAAATCGTTACCCGCTCTGCCGGAATTCTCGGCATCGAAATCGACCGCGACGGCGCTATGGAAATTGCCTCGCGCTCACGCGGCACACCCCGTATCGCTAACCGACTCTTAAAGCGTGTTCGCGACATTGCTCAGGTGCGTTATGATGGCGTTATAACCGAAAAGGTGGCACAGGATGCTCTCGACCGTTTTGGTATAGATGAGTTAGGTCTTGATGAGTTTGACCGTAAGATGCTCTCTGCCATCATAAATAATTATGCAGGTGGACCGGTTGGCCTTGATACCTTGGCTGCTGCTTTAGGTGAAGAAGCTGTCACCGTTGAGGACGTTTACGAGCCATATTTAATGCAGATTGGTTTCCTTATGAGAACCGCACGCGGCAGATGCGTTACTCCTGCGGCATATAATCATCTTAACATTCCCATTCCGGGACAACAGCCGATTTTCGGAGAATAGATATGAGATTTTGCAAAGATTTTAATGATTATGAGCTTATTGATGCTCTCTCGGGCGAACGCCTTGAGCGTTGGGGTGATATTATCCTTATAAGACCCGATCCGCAGATTATCTGGGACGGTGAGAAAAAGGATAGTCGTTGGTTTAAGGCCCACGCAATATATCATCGTTCGCAAAGCGGCGGTGGCTATTGGGAGCAGCTTAAACCCGTTCCCGATGTTTGGTCGATTAAATTCAGAGAACTCACCTTTAACCTTAAGCCTATGGGTTTTAAGCACACGGGTTTGTTTCCGGAGCAGTCTGTAAACTGGGATATGTGTGCCGAGGTTATTCGTCGTGCAGGGAGAGAACTTAAGGTTCTTAACTTGTTCGCATACACAGGCGGTGCTACAGTATCCGCTCTGGAAGCAGGAGCCGCCGTTACTCATGTTGATGCATCAAAAGGTATGGTAGGTTGGGCAAAGGAAAACGCTGTTTCCTGCGGACTTGCCGATCGTCCTGTTAGGTGGCTTGTGGATGACTGCCTTAAATTTGTTCAGCGCGAGATTCGCCGCGGCAATAAATATGACGGTATAATTATGGACCCGCCCTCATACGGCAGAGGCCCTAATGGTGAGGTTTGGAAATTAGAACAAAATCTTTCCTCGCTACTTGAAAGCGTTGGCCAGATTTTAAGCGATGATGCCGAGTTCTTCTTGCTGAATTCTTATACCGGTGGCTTATCTCCAACCATTTTGAATTATATGGTTAAAAATCTTGTTGTTAAAAATCGCAGCGGTAGAGTAATCACTGATGAGATCGGTCTTCCGGTTACAAAACGTGATATAGTTTTGCCCTGCGGTAACACAACCTATTGGATCAAGGATAATAATGGATAAAATTATTGAAATTTCAAATTTGACATTTGAATATACCGATAATGATAACTGCGAAACCGTTATAAAAGATCTTTCGCTTTCGGTTGAGCGTGGTTCTTTTACGGTAATCCTCGGCCACAACGGTTCGGGCAAATCAACCCTTGCCAAGCTTATCACCGGTTTATTAAAACCGGCGGACGGCACCGTTTGCGTTGATGAAATGAGCACCTTGGATGAGGAGTTTGAAAGTGAGATTCACCGCAGAGTCGGTCTTGTTTTTCAAAATCCCGATAACCAAATAGTTGCAACCATTGTTGAGGAAGACGTTGCTTTCGGTCCTGAGAATTTAGGTCTGGAGCCTGACGTTATTCGCAAAAGGGTAGATGATGCACTAAAAGCGGTCGATATGTATGATTATAAGGATCATGCACCGCATAAATTATCGGGCGGACAAAAGCAGCGTATTGCCATTGCAGGCATAATTGCCATGGAGCCCGAGTGCATTGTTCTCGACGAGCCAACCGCTATGCTCGATCCTCGTGGTCGCAAAGAAGTTATTGATACTATCTATCGTTTAAACAAAGAAAAAGGCATAACGATTTTGCTTATCACTCACTATATGGAGGAGGCAGAAAATGCCGACCGCATAATCGTTATGGACAAAGGTAATGTAGTTGCTGACGGTTCACCAAAAGCAGTTTTTGCCGATGTTGAAACCATTAAATCGGTCGGTCTTGACGTTCCGCAGACCACGGAACTGCTTTATTTACTGAAAAAGAACGGATTTAACACCGCAGATGGTGTTATGTCTATTGAAGAATGCGAAAAGGAACTTAAAAAACTGTTAATGGAGGTGTGAGTGCGTATGTCAACGCTTACCGTTGAAAATTTAACACATATATACGGTGAGCATACACCGTTTGAAAAGGCTGCCATAAAGGATATCTCGTTTTCCGCAAACGGCGGCGAAATTATTGGTGTAATTGGGCATACCGGTTCGGGTAAATCAACACTCGTTCAGCACTTAAACGGCCTCTTGCGCGCAAATTCGGGCAGAATTTTGCTCGATGGAGAGGATATTTGGGCTAATCCCAAGGAAATCCGTAAAATCCGTTTTAAAGTCGGTCTTGTTTTTCAATATCCCGAATATCAGCTCTTTGAAGATACAGTTTTTGAGGATATTGCATTTGGACCCAAGAATATGGGATTATCCGAAGAAGAAATTAAAGAACGCGTTTTAAAAACCGCAAAAATGTTAGGCATTCGAGATGAATTGCTCGAAAAATCTCCTTTTGATTTATCAGGTGGCGAGAAACGCCGAGTTGCCATTGCAGGTGTTATGGCAATGATGCCTAAGGTAATCGTGTTTGATGAACCTACTGCGGGACTTGATCCTGCGGGACGCGATCTCGTTCTTTCAAAAATTAAGGAGTATCGCGATTTAACGGGTGCTCTTGTGTTTATCGTTTCACACAGCATGGAGGATATGGCAAAGACTGCCGATCGCTTGCTTGTTATGAATCAGGGCGAACTTTATATGTTTGACAAGACCGATGAGGTTTTCAAAAACAGTCGCACTTTAGAGCAAATCGGTCTCAGCGTTCCGCAGATTACGCGTGTTTTCTGCCGTTTGCGTGATGGCGGCTTTGACGTGCCCGATGATATTTTCACAATAGAAAGCGCGTACGATACTCTTATCCCTTTATTGAAAGGGGGTAAGCGCAATGGTTAGAGACGTAACTTTTGGACAGTATTTCCATGCCGATTCGATATTACACCGTATTGATCCGCGCCTTAAAATGGTACTACTCATATCTTTTATAGTTTTCATTTTCGTTAGCGGTAATGCCTATGCTTTGGCTTTAATGGGTGCGCTCACCTTAACACTGGTGTTTATGTCGCGCGTTCCTATTAAATTATTTTTAAAGAGCATTAAGGCTATTTTGATTGTTATCATACTAACCTCTGTGCTTAACGCGCTCTACGTTGATACGGGTAGGGTAGTGGCTGAATTTTGGATATTTAAAATCACAACGGGCGGCATAAAAAGAGCGATTTTTATGTCATCGAGAATTTTAATACTCATACTTGCAAGCTCGCTGCTGACCTACACCACAACTCCCACAGCGCTTACAGATGCTATTGAACGCTTGCTTAAACCGCTTAAGTTTATCGGTTTGGGCGAGGCTGTTCATATAATGGGTATGATGATAACCATTGCTCTGCGCTTTATTCCCACGCTGATTGAGGAAACCGATAAGATTATGTCGGCTCAAAAGGCGCGCGGAGCCGATATGGATAGCGGCTCACTCATTCATCGAGTAAAAGCATTGGTTCCGATACTGATTCCACTGCTTATTTCCTCTGTTCGCCGCGCCTATGACCTTGCGGACGCAATGGAGTGCCGTTGCTACACGGGTGGTGCAGGAAGAAAACGAATGAAACAGCTGCATCTAAGAGCTGTTGATTACGTTTCACTGCTTGTGTGTGTTGTCTGCTTTGCAGGCGTTATTGCTCTTAATATACTATTTTAGGTGAAAAAATGCGTAAGTTGCTGCTGAAAATTTGTTATGATGGTACCAATTACTGCGGTTGGCAGGTCCAGCCGAACGGTATTTCCGTGCAGCAAAAAATGTGTGAAGCCTTAGAAAATCTACTTGGCGAAAAAGTCGGCGTTACCGGTTGCAGTCGTACCGATTCGGGCGTTCATGCAAATGAATTTTACTGTCATTTCTCTACTGATAATGAATCTATCGATTGCCGCGGCTTTATCGGCGCTTTGAATATCAGATTACCTGATGATATAGCAGTACTTGACTGTTGTGTGGTAGATGATGATTTTCACGCCAGATACAAGGCTCTTGGCAAGCAATACGTTTATAAAATTTATCAGGCGGATTTCAGAAATCCTTTTCTTGATAAATATGCCCTTAGAGTTCCTAAAGAGCTGAATATCGAACGAATAAATGCCTTTTGCACAAACGTTATCGGCACTCACGATTTCGAAGCTTTTTCTGCATCCGGTAAAAGCGTTTCTGCTACCGTACGGACGATAACCGATTGCTCATTTTATAAAGATGCCGATTGCTATGTTTTTTCTGTAACCGGTGATGGTTTTCTATATAATATGGTGCGAATTTTAGTTGGTACGGCACTTTGGGTATCTGAGGGTAAACTTGAGCCTGATGATTTTAAAAACATTATAGAGTCAAAAAACCGTGCTTTGGCTGGTAAAACTGCTCCGCCGCACGGATTATACTTAAATAAAGTTTTTTATAAAAAGGAGGAAGTCGATTTTGGCAGATTATAAAAAGAAAACGGTTAAAAAGGCTTCCGCTCCCAAAAAGGTTAAGGCAGGCGGCAAAAAGCTTTCTTCCTTTTCCACTGTTAAAAAGCAGGATGCTGCAGATAAAAAGTCACGCGATATAAAAATGAATTCGGCACCTGGAAAGCCAAAAGCAAAAACAGCAGCTCAGCCGAAAAAAACTGCAAACTCACGTCAAAGACGTTCTTTTGATGCTAAGGGCAAGCTAAAGCTTTTAATGGGCAAAAAAGGGCAGATACAAAAGAAGCGTATATTTATTTATGCCGTTTGTTTCTTGCTTGCGTTATCGGTTTTATTGTTCGTTGTCCTTACACCGACGGGACCGTTTGAGTATATTGAAAACAAAATAAACGCGATGGGCAGTGGCAGCTTCCCAAAGTCAATTGAGGGCAGCGAATTATATGATGCCTATGCTTCCGGCTCGGTTATTTATACCTTGAGTGATACAAATGCAGAGATTTATAATTTCTCCGGTAAACAGATCTTTTCACGTCAACATGATTTCAATGCACCGATGCTTTCAACCTCATCACAAAGAGCACTATTATATGATGCGGGCGGCAAGAATATTTACGTTTATAATTACGGTGATGTTGTTGATGAAATAAAAACAAAGCGTGAAATTTACTGTGCAGATATATCCCGTAACGGAACCATTGCAATAGCCACTAAATCCGATAGTTATGCATCAGAAGTTCAGGTGCTCTCAAAAGGCGGTTCTGTTAAGTTTATTTGGTATTCCGCGACTGAAATAATAAATAACGTTGCGCTCTCGAATAATGGTAAACGACTTGCGGTTTCTACGGTTGATACATCTGGTGGCAACTTTAAATCAAAGGTTTATATCTTTAAGTATTCAAGTGCAGAGCCTGTTCACGTGTTCTCGTATGATGATACGGTAGTTTATTCGCTGAATACCGTGTCATCCAAGCGTTTTTCGGTTGTTACCGATAAAACCGTTGACTTTATTAAATGGAAGGGTGGAGCGCGAAATCAAAGCGTTAACACCTATTCACTTAATCTTTATCGCATTTGCGGTAGCAAAAATATTGCCGTTAGGGGCAATAAATCAAACAACACTATAACCGTGTTCAGCAGCACGGGAAAGACCGTTGCTGAGTTTGAATTTTTGGGTGCTGTAAATGATGTTTCGTATAAATCCGGCAGGATATTTGTTTTGAGCGATGGATATCTCTACACACTTGACAAAACCGGAAAATCTGTTTACGATAAGGTGAACTTATCGGGCTTTAGTCGCATTTTCGCCGAGGATTCTAACACTGTTGTTGCAGCCGGTAACTTCGGCTTTGATAAATTTAACTTGAAATAGGAGGATATTATGAGTTACATACTTGATATTATTATCATAGCAATTATTGCGCTTTGTGCATTTCTTTCTGCAAAAAAAGGTTTTGTTCGCACCGCTATTGAACTTGCAGGTTTTGTGTTTGCGATTATCTTAGCGTTTAATCTTGCACCGCAGGTTTCTGATGCGGTTTATGATGGTGCCCTTGATAAAACCATTACTAAAAAGATAAGCACCGCGATTGATAACCGCACCAGCAACTCAACTGAGGGTTTAACTGATGCTGTTTGGGATTCGGTTCCCGGATTCATTTCCTCAAATATTGAGCATTTTGGAATAACCGAGGCTGAGGTTAACGCAAAGCTTAGCAAAATTTCCAACAGTACCTCCACCGAAATCGCAGCCGAGCTCTCGCAGGATGCAGTTAAGCCTATAGTTTCTGCGGCAATAAGCGGTATTATTGGAATTATTATTTTCATTGTGGTGTCTATTCTCACCAAATTCCTTGCAGTGCCCATTAATAAACTATTCTCATTCTCGCTCGTTGGAACGCTTAATCGCACTTTAGGAGCAGTTTTAGGCGCAGGTAAGGGTGTTATCTATGCAGCGGTTTTCTGCTTGGTGATTTCTTGTATTATTGTATTCTCCGGTAACGGCTTCCTTATCTTTACCCGTGAAGCCATTGAAGGCTCTGCACTTACTAAATTCCTCTGTGGATTAACCCCCATATTCTAATTGTCTGAAGGTGATGGACGTGAAAAGTAAAAAATTTACTATTCCAAATATCATTTCTTTAATTCGTATTGTTCTTATTCCCGTGTTTATCGCTATTTATTTTAGTGATATAAAAAACGCCCATGCTTTGGCATTTCTTATAATCATTTTATCTGCGATAAGCGACGTAGCTGATGGAATAATTGCACGCAGATTTAATATGGTATCGGATCTCGGTAAGGTGCTTGATCCCATTGCTGATAAACTCACACAGGTGGCGATAGTTACTATTTTGTGCTTCAAGCATAAAACGCTGATACCTGTATTTTGCGTTTTATTTACTAAGGAACTGCTCACTGCTTTTGCCGCGGCTTCGTGGTTTAAAAAGGGTATGAAACCGGTTTCTGCACGTTGGTGGGGCAAACTCTCCACTGCACTGCTTTACGCATCGTTTATGTACTATATGATTGTTGACATGACGTCGTATAACAGCATATTTGCTGTTGATATAGCTATTATGATAGCGATAATTTCCTGCTTATTATTTGCAATGTGTGGTTATATTAAAACCATCTTGCTGGATACTAAGCACACTCAAGCCTAAGGAGACTTTTAATGAAACTCTGTTCACGTTGCAAAAAAAGACCGGCGGTAGTATTCGTTTCGGATACCTCAAAACCATCAGCCGAGCCGCAGGGATTATGCCTTGTTTGCGCTAAAGAACTCGGTATCAGACCTATTGATGATATGCTCAAAAAAATGAACATATCGGACGAGGATATTGAAATGATGTCCGAGCAGTTTATGGAAATGATGGCACCGAACGGCGAAGAAGATGAAAACTTTGAAATGGGTGGCGCTTCGACCTTCCCGTTTATAAATAATATTTTTGGCGGTTTCCAAAGTGGGGATGATGCTGAAGCACCTGCTGACGATACTGCTGAGGGAAAAGAAAAGAAACCGCGCCAAAAGAAGGAAAAACGCCGAAGATTTATTGATCAGTATTGCGCTAATCTCTCTGAACGTGCCAAAACCGGAAAACTTGATAAAATTATAGGCAGGGAAGAGGAACTCTATAGAGCTATTCAGATCCTTTCACGCCGTTCTAAGAATAATCCGTGTCTTATTGGTGAACCCGGTGTTGGTAAAACCGCGATTGCAGAGGGCCTTGCGCTTAAAATAGCGGCAGGAGAAGTTCCCGCCCGCCTTATGGATAAAGAAATCCATATGCTCGATTTAACCGGACTTGTTGCCGGAACTCAGTTCCGCGGTCAGTTTGAGAGCCGCATTAAGGGACTTATAGAAGAGGTTAAGGCGCAGGGTAATATCATTTTGTTTATCGATGAGGTTCACAACCTCGTCGGCGCGGGTGATTCCGAGGGCTCTATGGGTGCCGCTAACATTCTAAAGCCTGCACTTTCACGCGGTGAGATTCAGGTTATTGGCGCCACAACCTTCACCGAATACAGAAAATATATCGAAAAAGATGCTGCACTTGAGCGCCGTTTCCAGCCTATAGTTGTTGAGGAACCCTCGATAGCTGACACTGAAAAGATGCTTCGCGGTATTAAAGGATATTATGAGGGTTATCACAGTGTTCAGATACCCGATTCGGTTGTATCTAAGGTTGTTTATCTCTCTGAGAGATATATCAACGATCGTTTTCTGCCCGATAAGGCTATCGATTTGCTTGATGAGGCTTGTGCTTGTGCCAGTCTTAGAAATAAGGCAATAGATGAGCTTTATCTTGCTAATAAAAAGATTGCCGAGCTTTCTAAAGAAAAGGAAGAAATTGAAAACAACGTAGATGAGCCCGATTACGAGCGTATTGCCGCTTTAAAATCGGAAATTGCCAAGTATCAGTCGAAATCCGATGCTTTGTGTGGTCCCGCTTCCGAAAACGTTGTTAGCGATTCCGATCTTGCTAAAGTCATTGAGCTTTGGACGGGAATTCCTGCTTCAAAAATTGAGGAGAGTGATTTCGCCAAGCTTAAGCATTTAGAGAGCGATATTTTAGAGCGCATAATCGGTCAGGATGAGGCTGTAAGCCTTGTTGCAAAGGCCGTAAAGCGTTCACGCGTTCAAACCTCTGCCCACCGCAGACCTGCTTCTTTTATTTTTGTAGGTCCTACAGGTGTTGGTAAAACCGAGCTTGCAAAGGTGCTTTCCGAGCAGTTGTTTAACACTCCCGAAACGCTTATCCGTCTTGATATGTCCGAGTTTATGGAAAAGCACTCTGTTTCTCGCATTATTGGCGCGCCTCCGGGATACGTTGGCTATGATGAAGCGGGTCAGTTAACTGAAAAAATTCGCAGAAAGCCCTATTCCGTTATTCTGTTTGATGAAATTGAAAAAGCTCATCCCGACGTGCTTAATATTCTGCTGCAGATACTTGATGATGGCAGAATAACCGATGCACAGGGCAGAACGGTCAATTTCGAGAACACCATCGTCATTATGACATCTAACGCCGGTAGCAACAACACTGAAAGCTTAATGGGCTTTGGCGTTTCACAGGCTAAAGCAAGCCGCGATAAGGCTATAAAAGCACTCGAGGAGTTCTTAAGGCCCGAATTCTTGGCACGTGTTGATGAAGTTGTTGTTTTTGAGCAGTTATCTGAACAGAGTATGGAGAAAATCGCTGCTCTTATGCTGGATGAATTAGTAGCCGTTATGGCTGAAAAAGACATAACAGTTACCTATGATAAATCCGTTTGTAAGGAACTTTATAAGCTTGCCGGAGGCGGAAAACACGGAGCTCGTGATTTGCGCAATCAAATCAGACGCAATATCGAGGATAAGATAGTTGAAATATTACTTGATAGTGCCGAAAACGGTGTTAGTGAGATAAAGATCACCGCTAAAAACGGTATAAAGGTTTTATAAAATTTTGCCGTAAAAAAGTATTGACTAACAGCGAGATATGTGTTAAAATGTATCTCGCTGTTAAAAGCGCGGGTGTAGTTCAATGGCTAGAATCCCAGCCTTCCAAGCTGGTCGTGTGGGTTCGATTCCCATCACCCGCTCCATTCGCCCAAAGTAGTTTGGGCGTTTTTTATGCGCTGATAGCTCAGCTGGATAGAGCATCTGCCTTCTAAGCAGAGGGTCGGGGGTTCGAGTCCCTTTCAGCGTGCCAAACCCCAAGATGATTTCTTGGGGTTTAGTTTTTATCGGAGGATATTTTATGTTCGGTTTTGGCAAGAAAAATAAAAACGATAGCGTACTCCGCCAGATGGATGGCCGCGAAATAAAATACGTGACGAGAAGGGTAAGACTGCCTGACGGAAACGTGCGTGAGGATATATTGGGCAAAACAGGCCGAATGGTTGCAATAAACGGAGAAATTCGTGTTATGTGCGGCGAAACCGACGTATTCCGCTGCATGGCTGAAAACGCCACATATTTCGATTTGATGAGCGGTGCGGGCGTTACTATTTCGGGAGTTAACACCCTAAATAACGAAGAGATGGATATAATCGTTTACTATACCTATCACAGAAAATAAAAAAACCGTGGATTAACCACGGTTTTTAATTTTTTCATCTGATAATGGGTTGGAGGATAACGCGTTTCTGACCTGCTCGTTTGAAACGTGGGTATAAATTTGCGTTGTTCCCAAATTTGCGTGTCCCAGAATATCCTTGAGAACACGAATATCAACGTTGCCGTGCTGATACATAAGGGTTGCCGCCGTATGGCGAAGCTTATGCGTGGAAAGTCCGCGACCCGAAAGTCCCGCACGTTCAAGACAGGTATAAACAATGTGCTGAACGGTTTTATTGCTTATGCGTTTCTTGTTTCTGCTTAAAAATAATGCATTTTTCTCGGTCGCAGGAACGCAGTCAACAGGACGATGGGGAAGATAAGCTACAATTGAATTTACACACGCATCATTTAAATAAACGATACGCTCTTTATTGCCTTTGCCGAGGATACGGAGCGAGCCATCGCTGCCAATATCGGTTATATTTAATCCGCAAAGCTCAGAAAGACGCATTCCGCAGTTTAAAAACAGCGTTAAAATGCAGTAATCGCGTTCTTTATTGTTTCCGTCAACCGAATCAAGCAGTTTTCTGCTCTCATCGAGGGTTAAATGTTTAGGAAGTGATTTTTTCGTTTTAGGGGATTCGAGCAATTCAGCGGGGTTGCTATCAAGCAAATGGACTTGAAAAGTTAAATACTTAAAAAATACTCTTATGGTCGAGCCTTTGCGAGCACGCGTTGCGGCATTATTACCGCGATCGTTCTTGCAAAAAACCAAAAAAGCATAAATATCTGATAGAGTTATAGTTTTGATGAGTGAAATATCAACGTCAGATATGGAAATATCGGAAAATTCTACGTCAGAACCGACTAAACCGCGCATTTGCTTAATATAGCGAAAAAAGGTCTGTAGATCGAGATAATATTCATCAATGGAGTTAGATGATTTACCCTTAATACTTTCACTATAGGTTAAAAAATCGCGAATTATCGGCGGTGCAGAAACTAAAATCTCATGCTTCATTGCGATACCTCCCAACATAAATATTATAATTGATTGAAAAAATATTGTCAATGTTATGAAAAACTGTCATTTTACTTAAAATTACCGCTTTTTGGTGGATATATTTTTTCATTACTTTGCTTGACATAATATAATAGCTGTGATATAATCACATAACGATAGAGGTGCATTGCATCAAAAGTAGTTATCGCTTTAAGTCCGCCGGGGACGCGATAGTGAAAGGGGTGCTTTGCCGAAGACAAAGCAGGGCAAAGCTTTGATCTGGCAACCGGAAATAAGATTTTGGTTGCTGTCGCACAGAAATGCGGAGTGCTATCTTACAGAATTAATAAAGCAAAAGCGTGCTGTAATGCGTACTTTTTGCAATAATTTTGGATGATAGTTGCATTTCAGCAGCTGTCATTTTTTCTTTATAGAACGAAAAAGGAGATTTTAAAATGAAAAACACCGTATTCACAGGCGCCGCTACCGCTATTGTAACGCCCCTTAATAAAGATGGCGTGGATTACGAGAACTTCGGCAAACTTATCGAGTGGCAGATAGAAAAGGGCATAAACGCTATCGTTGTTGCAGGAACAACCGGTGAGGGTTCAACCCTGACCGATGCTGAGCACAAGTCTGTTATTAAGTACTGTGTTGATAAGGTGGCGGGAAGAGTTCCCGTTATTGCAGGAACCGGCTCTAACGATACGTCTTATGCTATCGAGCTTACTAAATACGCTTGCGAGGTTGGAGCAGACGCTATGCTCCTTATAACTCCTTACTATAATAAAGCAACTCAGAAGGGTATGATAGAATCCTTCCGCGCTATTGCAGATGCTTCCACCAAGCCTTGCATTCTTTATAACGTTCCCAGCAGAACCGGTTGTAATATACTGCCTGAAACTGCTGCCATTCTTGCCGAGCATCCCAATATCGTTGCTATTAAAGAGGCTTGCGGTAATATTTCTCAGGTTGCAAAGCTTGCAGCACTGTGTGGAGATAAGCTGGATATCTATTCGGGTAATGATGATCAGATAGTTCCCACCATGTCGCTCGGTGGTAAGGGCGTTATTTCGGTTCTCTCCAACATAATGCCCGAGGAAACCGTTGCTATGTGTCAGAACTATTTGAACGGCAACACTGCAAAAGCTACCGAAATGCAGCTT
>JAZOPP010000017.1:0-2463 GCA_045655625.1 Acutalibacteraceae bacterium | reverse complement strand
CCTTTTCCACCTTGCGGGCATCCATCATCTTTTTATAAAGCGATTCACCCGCCGAATGCATAGGAATCTCGGTGGCGGGCTTTAAAGGCTCGCCGCCCTTAACCTCATCGGGTGTGAGAGCGTGGGGCGCACGGTTTATATCCTGGCGCTTGCCGATAGGCAGAATGCCCTCATCGGAGAGGCTGTAATTCTCTTTGATAACGTCATCGGAAAAATCGCCGTATATGTGTTTGTCTTTTCTTTGAAAAAGTCCCATAACTTGAATTTATCCCCCTAAAGTTTATTGCAAAAACTACTTGTTTCGTTGGTCGGCAACCTCATACATAAGCACGCCTGCAGCCACCGAAGCGTTGAGTGAATTAATCTTGCCATACATCGGAAGGCTAACGATACCGTCGCACTTTTTAGCAACCAATCTGCCGATACCCTTGCCCTCGTTGCCGATAACCAGAGCAGTAGCACCCGTAAAATCAAAGCTGTGTCGGTCGCTTCCGCCCATATCCGCACCGTAAACCCAAACGCCCTGCTCTTTCAGCATATCTATGGTGTTGGGAATGTTGGTAACTCTGGCGACCGGCATATATTCGAGTGCACCGCTTGCCGATTTGGCAACCGTCATATTAAGCGAGGCACTTCTGCGCTCGGGAATAATAATTCCGTGCACCGCGCAGGCCTCAGCCGTTCTGATTATTGCGCCGAGATTGTGTGGGTCCTCTATCTCATCGCAGATGATAATAAAAGGCTGCTCGTTCCTTTCTTTTGCCGCGGCGAGAATATCGCTCACCTCGCAGTATTTGTGCGATGCAATCATAACCGCAACGCCCTGATGAACCGCACCACCGCAAAGATAATCAAGTTTCTGCGGCGAAACCTCTTTAATGAGGATGCCCTTTTGCTTGCACTTGGCGATTATGGCGGTAACCGAGCCGCCCTCAGTGCCGTGAGCAACTATTAAACGGTCGATTTCGCGGCCTGAGCGTATAGCCTCAAGCACCGCGTTGCGGCCGGCAATTATGTTAGATCCGTTTGTGTTTTCGTTCATAAAGATCCTTTCGAAACTTATAAGTAATTATAATTAACTGTATTATAACATATATCTGCAAAAAATAAAAGTGCCAAGTTTAAAAAATACCTTAAATATTTACGAAAAAATTACCTCCAGCGGGGAATACTGCTTTTGGAGGTAATAAAGATGAACACAGAGATAAAAAATATAACGGGTTATCAGCTGCTTGATTCAAGAGCAAACCCCACGGTTGCCGCCAAGGTAGAATTAGCCGATGGCAGCATCGGCTTTGCTATTTCTCCCTCGGGTGCTTCAACGGGGGAATACGAAGCATATGAGCTGCGCGATGCCGATAAAAAAGCATTTTTCGGCAAGGGTGTTACCGCTGCCGTCGAAGGAATCAACACCGAGATAAGCAGGGCTCTCACGGGTATGCGCTGCGAAAAGCAGATGCGCATCGATAATATCCTCTGCGCACTTGATGGCACCGAGAATAAATCGCGCCTTGGAGCTAATGCAATTCTCGCCGTTTCGCTGGCATGCGCCAAGGCGGCTGCGGCGGCCTATAAAATGCCACTTTACCGCTATATAGGCGGATTTTCGGGCAGTTGGATTCCCACACCCATGATGAATATTTTAAACGGCGGAGCGCATGCCGCAAACAATATTGATATCCAAGAATTTATGATAGTTCCCATAGGTGCCTCAAATATGACCGAGGCGCTCACAATGTGTAGCGAAACCTATCACACCTTGGGTAAAATGCTGGCTGCAAAGGGCCTTTCCTGCGGAGTAGGTGATGAGGGCGGATTCGCGCCAAATCTATCCGATGATAGCGAGGCTATTGAGCTTATCATAAGTGCCATCGAAAAGGCAGGCTATAAAACCGAGGATATAAAAATCGCGCTCGACGTTGCAGCAAGCGAATGGGCAACACCCGAAGGCCCCTACGTGATGCCCAAACGCGGCATATCCCTCACGGGAGAGCAGATGATATCGATGTATAAGGATATGATGAAAAAATACCCCATAATCTCGATTGAGGACGGTCTCGGCGAGAACGATTGGGTAGGCTGGGAACGAATGACCGACGTTCTCGGTAACGACTTAGCATTAGTGGGCGATGACCTTTTCGTAACCAACGAGATAAGGCTTAAAAAGGGCCTCACCAACCGCTCTGCCAACAGTATTCTCATCAAACCCAACCAAATCGGCACCCTAACGGAGACCATAAACGTCATAAAGCTTGCCAAGCATCACGGTTATCAAATCGTAGTATCCCATCGCTCGGGCGAAACCGAGGATACTACCATAGCCGATTTAGCGGTTGGTATAAACGCAACCCGCATAAAAACAGGCGCGCCCGCCAGAGGAGAGCGCACCGCCAAATATAACAGACTTTTAATGATAGAAAAGGAATTACGGCTGTAAAACAAAAAAGCTCTGCCGAAGCAGAG
>JAZOPP010000016.1:0-3664 GCA_045655625.1 Acutalibacteraceae bacterium | reverse complement strand
TAAGGAAATTTTTGCGGCAGCAAAGATTTTAAATGTGTCAGTAGACGAGTTGTTTTAATTTTTACTAAACTAATATAAAATAAACCCCCTCGTTTTCGAGGGGGGTATAGTTTTTATTAGGCCTTGCCGTTGCAGCCGAGAACGTTCTTAATCTTGTGCTCAACCATACCCTTAATAGCGGAGCGGCCATCGCCAAGATACTGACGGGGATCGAAGTGAGAAGGATTCTCAACGAAGTGCTTTCTGATAGCGCCGGTCATAGCCAGACGGAGGTCAGAGTCGATATTGATCTTGCAAACAGCCATGGTAGCAGCCTGACGGAGCATATCCTCAGGAATGCCGATAGCATCGGGCATCTCGCCGCCGTAGGTGTTAACCATCTCAACGAACTCCGGAACAACGCTGCTTGCGCCGTGGAGAACGATCGGGAAACCGGGCAGACGCTTGGAAACTTCCTCAAGAATATCAAAGCGGAGCTGCGGCTTCTGACCGGGCTTGAACTTGAATGCGCCGTGGCTGGTGCCGATAGCGATAGCAAGCGAATCAACGCCGGTGCGGGTAACGAAATCGTAAACCTGGTCGGGGTTGGTGTAGGAAGCATCCTCAGCAGAAACGTTAACGTCATCCTCAACGCCTGCGAGCTGTCCGAGCTCACCCTCAACGGTTACGCCGAACTGATGTGCATAATCAACTACCTGCTTAGTCAGAGCAACGTTCTCCTCATAGTCGAGGTGAGAACCGTCGATCATAACCGAGGTGAAGCCACCGTCGATGCAGCTCTTGCAAAGCTCAAAGGAGTTACCGTGGTCAAGGTGCAGAGCGATCGGAAGACCGGTCTCCTCAACAGCAGCCTCAACGAGCTTTACGAGGTAGGTGTGGTTAGCGTACTTACGAGCGCCTGCAGAAACCTGAAGAATAAGGGGAGCGTTCAGATCCTTGGCAGCCTCGGTGATACCCTGAATGATTTCCATGTTGTTTACGTTAAAGGCACCGATGGCGTAGCCGCCCTCATAAGCCTTTTTAAACATTTCTTTTGTGTTTACTAATGGCATGATTTATACCTCCGTCAAATTTATGATAATATTATACTACATAGTTTCAGAAAAATAAAGACAGTTTTTCAAATTTGATAAATTTTCTACAAACTTTTTATATATCCAGCTTGGTCGTTCTTGCATAATGGAAAAGATATTGCTGTGCAATGCCTGCAAACGGTACCGCGCACTCGGGCAAAACGCCTTTAAACAGCACGTTCATGGCGCGCTTTATCCACACGTCTTTTGGGAAAGCATCTATCCTCGCAAAGCCGAAAAGCAGGGTGCAGTCGGCAACCTTTTCTCCCACGCCGTATATCTTCATAAGCTCGGCTCGCGCCTCATCGGTCGGGAGCGTGGCGATATGCTCGGGAGAGATGCTGCCGTCGGCAAATTTGCGTGCCGCATCAAGTATGTATTTGGCGCGAAAACCGCTGCGCAGCGGAGCAAGCTCCTCTATGCTGAGCGAGGCAATGCGCTCGGCGGTGGGGAAGGTGTAACCACCATCGGTCCTCTCGCCAAAACCCTCGCAAAGGCGGTCGATAATTCCCTTGATTCGCGGAATGTTGTTATTCTGCGAAATAATAAAGGAGCAAAGCGTTTCCCACGGGTCCTGCTTTAGAATTCGAATGCCGCCCGCAATCTCAGCAGCAGCGCGAAAAACCTCATTTTCCGATACGGCTTTCACTATTTTTTCATAGTCGCGCTCCAAATCAAAATAGGGAACGATAAACCCGTAAAACTCAGCTTCGTTGCAGTCGAAAACGGTTATTTTGTCAGCTGTCTGCTTAAGGCGCCAAAGCCTGTTTCCAACCATCGCCTGCCAGATGCCGTCCTGCTCTGTCCAGCGAAAGGCCTGCCCGCAATCGAGTGTTTGACTGAGCGATAGGCAACTAGCGTTTTCAATATAAAAATTTTTTCCGTCAGTTTTAAATTCCATATCATCACCTTGTAATTGTTATTATAGCATAAATGTGTTATAATGACAAACAGGAGATGATAAAATGCGTAATGATATTTGTACCATTCCGGTAAATGAGGTATTCGAGGTGCAGGATGGCTGCCCGATTTGCCGTATGTATAAAACGGTTGAAAACCATATCCTCGATTATATAATGGGTGCCGCTATGATGGAGCCCGATGTTCGAATCGAAACCAACCGCCAAGGCTTCTGTGCCGACCATCTCGATAAAATGATGGCGCGCCGCGGCCGTTTATCGTTAGCGCTCATGCTTGAGAGCCACGTAGCCGAAATGGAAAAAACCATTAAAAACCCCGATAAGGCAAGAGCAGTGGAAAAGGATTGCTTCGTTTGCAATAAAATCGAGTGGGGTATGAGCCGTATGCTCGACACTCTGCTTCGCAGCTACGAGACCGACCGTGATTTTCGCGCCCTGTTTGATGCTCAGCCGCAGTTCTGCTTAAAGCATTATAATATGCTTGCAGCCCTCGGCGATAAAAAGCATCTGCGCCGCTACCATAAGGATTTCCAGCATTCACTTTATAAGATTACCAGCGAATATCACAAGACCCTCGCTGCCGACCTCACCAAGTATTGCTCCATGTATGATTATCGCAACAGCGGCGAAAATGCCGACTGGGGCAACTCTCGCGATGCGGTTGAGCGCACCGTTGGATATCTCACGGGACGTATAATTGAATAGTTTACATAATATGTCGAATTATGTAAATTGTTAGTAACTTTATGGCTTGAAATCAAGGGTTATTAAGGTTATCAACCGAGTTATCAACATTTTTTATGTAAACCAACTTGTCCGCTTTTGTATAAAAAATTTACCTTTTGCCAAAAATCAACCTGAAAAAACGAGGTGATATTTTTGGTAAAGGGTGTCAACAAAACGGTAATAGAAATCAATAACACAGGCAGTAAATATTTCGATAGGGTTATCCTCTTTGTAAATCCCTCATATATTTCTGCTCCGCAAAGCAGGCTGGAGAGTAAAGCCGCCGAGCTTATCCGAGCAGCCGAGGAGGGGAGAAAACCACCCCGCCGCCGTCGCCGCAAAAGAAATAAAGCGAGGCTGTTGCTCTCGCTCGCGATTTTGTGCGCCGCCGCTTTAACCGTGTTTCTTTTGGTAAAATAAAAATCCCCCGATTCCGGGGGATTTTTTTAATTCTTTTTTATGCTCGCAAAATCAATATATTCGTTTATTATACTGTAGTTCACGTTGGTCACCGCGCTTGTGGTGCAAACCACGGTGGGTGTTGCCGCCAACGGAAGAATACTGCAGTCGGCCAGTAGGAGTTTTTGTGCATCCTTGAGGGCGGCAGTATAAGCCTCAATTCCGGATTTAGCGTGCAGCGAGTTCAAAACTGCATCGTACTGCGAGTTGCTGAACCCGAAATCATTGCCCTTGCGGAACTGTGTCAGCAAATCGTATGCGTTTTTATCGCCGGCACCCAGCGCACAGATGGCAACGGTGTAATCACCGCTTTTTATCCGAGAGAGCACCGCTGCGTTGCTGCTTTGCGCCTCCATATTTATAAAGCAACCGAGCGACTGCTGCCAGCCTGCCGCCACGCTTGCGGTGAGATTATCTATTTTAAATTCCTCAGGATAGATAATGCTCAGGTTTCGGGGCACCGATGCTTGCTTGGTGTAATCAAGA
>JAZOPP010000015.1:0-3866 GCA_045655625.1 Acutalibacteraceae bacterium | reverse complement strand
GAGCCACCACGCCCCACACGGCCGCGCAACTGATGCAGCTGCGAAAGACCGAAACGCTCAGCGTTTTCAATCACAAGCACCGTAGCGTTGGGCACGTCCACTCCAACCTCCACAACAGTGGTGGCAATCAGTAGTTTAATTTCACCCGATGCAAATCGCTTCATCACGGCATCCTTATCGCGTGCGTGCATCTTGCCGTGTAAAAGTCCTATCTCATATCCACGGAAAGCACCGTCTTGCAGCTGCTTATAATATTCCTCCGCCGAGGTGAGAGCGGTTTCACTCTCCTCAACGAGCGGGCAAACAATATAAGCCTGATGCCCCTCTGCGATGTTCTTTTTTATAAAATTATATATCCGCACGCGCAGTGCCGTTCCAACCTGATAGGTTTCAATCGGTGTGCGCCCCGCGGGCAGTTCATCGATAACGCTGATATCAAGGTCGCCGTAAATAATAAGTCCCAGCGTGCGCGGAATGGGCGTTGCCGACATAACAAGCGTATGCACCGAGCCGCTTTTGCCTGCCAGCTTATCGCGCTGAGCAACGCCGAAACGGTGCTGTTCATCGGTAATAAAAAGGGCAGGAGATCGGAAAACAACGTTATCCTCTATCAGTGCGTGGGTGCCGATAACAATATCAACGTCACCTGCTGCCAGCGCCACCTTAATTCTTTCTTTTTCGCCCTTTCCCTTAGAACCCGTGAGCAACGCTATTCGCACGCTATCCCCGAAAAGCTTGGATAGAGTTTTGAAGTGCTGCTCTGCGAGTATCTCGGTCGGAGCCATCAGCGCCGATTGATAGCCGCCCCTCGCGCAAACGAACATAAGCGCCGCCGCAACTGCGGTCTTGCCGCAGCCAACGTCGCCTTGGATAAGGCGGTTCATTTTTTTGCCGCATCGCATATCCTCAAGACATTCCTCTATCACGCGTTTTTGAGCGTTGGTGGGACTAAACGGCAGCATTGATAAAAATTCCTTTAGCGGTGCGGGGTTAATCTGCGGACCCTTTTTCAGCTCGCGCTTTTCCTTTAAAAGGCAAAGCCCCGTCTGAAGCAGGAATAACTCCTCAAACATAAGCCGCCTGCGCGCCGCCGCCAGCGCCTCAGGTGATTTCGGGAAATGGATATTCTCAATCGCTGAGGCAAGCTCGGGCAGCTTATATTTAATTTTTAGCTCCTCGGGCAGCGGGTCCTCGCCTATAAGCGGCAGAGCCATTTTCATTATCTTTTCGATAACCGAGGAGGGCATACCCTCGCAGGCGTGGTAAACGGGGTGAATGCCCGCATAATTCTCCTCCTTAATTTCGGGGGAGGACATTTCGCGGAACAAAAGATTACCGCCAACCTTGCCGTAAAACAGATAGCGGCAACCCATATGTAGCCGCGATGCGAGATATTTCTGGTTAAAGAGCGTAACGCTCATTTGGCCCGTTTCATCCGCTATGGTGAAATGATAAATTATCATACCTGTGCGAACCTTTTTCTCCTCAATGGGGGAAACTATCTCGGCCTTTATGCAAACCGTTTCATCGAACGGCGCATCCACAATATCCATGGTGTTCTGATAATCAACGTAAGCGCGCGGATAATAGCGCAAAAGGGCATCGACCGAATCGATACCCAGTTTTTTAAGTAACTGCGCTCTTTTTTCGCCAACGCCCTTTAAATATTGAATGTTTTGCTTCATCTTTTACTCCACAGAGATGATAAAGTAATAAATCGGCTGCATACCCTTAATAAAGGTAATCTCAACCTTATTGCCGAACTTTGCCTTCATCTCCGACTCAAGTGCCATAGCCTTATGGTCGGGAACGTCCTCACCGTAGATAACGGTAACAAAGCTGCTGTCGCGATTAAGCATCTGCTTAGTCAGCTTGTGAACGCAGTGGAAAAGGTCGGTATCGGTAAAGGAAACCTTACCGTTATCAAGTGCTAAAAGCTCACCCTTCTTAATCTTGTGACCCTCGAAATCAGAGTCGCGAGCAGCAAAGGTGATCTGGCCGGTACTAACCTTCTTGTAAGCACCGCGCATAGCGATGGTGTTCTGCTCATCATCAGCCTCAGGGTCATATGCGAGCATAGCCGAAATACCCTGCGGAATGGTGCGGGTGTGCAGAACGATAACCTTGCGGGTGCTTATCGGAATAGCCTGCTCAGCTGCCATGATTATGTTCTTGTTGTTAGGCAGAACAAAAACGGTCTCGGCAGGGGTAAGCTCAATAGCCTTTAAGATATCATCAGTGCTGGGGTTCATGGTCTGACCGCCGCTAACCAGCGAATCAACGCCTAAATCGCGGAATAATTCCTCAATACCTGCACCTGCGCAAACCGAAACGAAGCCAACAGCCTTCTCCTTAGGAGCGGGCTCGTAGGTCTCGGTGCGGGCTCGGTTCTGTGCGGGAGCCGATTTACGCTCTTTTTTATCATGCTTCTGACGCTCGTGCTGGTCGCGCATGTTTTCAATTTTGAGGTTAACCAGCTGACCAAAGGTAAGACCATTTTCAATAGCGTTACCGGGATGGTCGGTGTGAACGTGAACCTTTATGATGCTCTCATCATCAACAACTACAACGCAGTCGCCGATGGTCTCGAGGTATGCACGGAGCTCAGAGGGCTCCTTCTCGCAGTCCTCGGCACGGTTAACAATAAATTCAGTACAATAGGTGAAGGTGATTTCGGTCTCGAGCTCGGCAGCAGCATTTCTGCCCTCGCTCTCGGCAGCCTCTTCATTGCCACCATTATTGGAGGCAATAATGATGCCATCCTTAAGCACCGAATACATACCCTCAAGAATTACGCAAAAGCCCTTACCGCCGGCGTCAACAACGCCTGCCTTTTTAAGAACGGGCAGCATCTCGGGGGTCTGCTCAAGAGCGTAGTTAGCGCCCTCTAAAGCGGCTTCGAAAACGCCGAGTGCATCAGCACCCTTGGAGGCAGCCTTCGAGGCATATTCCGATGCAACACGGGCAACAGTAAGTATGGTGCCCTCTGTAGGCTTCATAACAGCCTTGTAAGCCGATTCAACACCGAACTTAAAAGCAGCCGAAAGGTTCTGGGGGGTTATTTCATCCGCACCCTTAAAGCCCTTGGAAAAACCGCGGAATAAAAGCGAGGTTATAACGCCCGAGTTACCTCTTGCACCACGAAGCAGAGCAGAAGCGGCAACGTCGGCAACGCGGCTAACGCTCTCACCCTCTAAACGGGCAAGCTCGCGAGCAGCATTTCCGATACTCATCGACATATTAGTACCCGTATCGCCGTCGGGAACAGGGAAAACGTTGAGCTCGTCAACGCGTTGTTTGCAGTTAGAAATATTGTTTGCGCCCGATATAATCGCATCGCGCAAAGCATTACCGTTAAACAAAATTAAAACACTCCTTTAAATCGGTCGACCGAGGTTATTCTTTGATGCCGTCAACCTTAACGATTACCTTGTTAACGTTGATGCCTGTAGCCTCGGTTACAGTATATTTAACCTTATGAACAATGCTCTTTGCAATTGCGTTTATGTTCATACCGTATGAAACAATTATGTGAAGCTCGATATCAACACCGTTCATATCGCCCTTAACAGAAATTCCTTTATCTATATATTCTTTCTTGGAAACAATACCAAGCAGCTTCTGCTTGCCGCCGTAGGGAACCATGCCCACAACGCCGAAGCAGGATGTAACAGCCTGACCGATGAGCTTAGTCATATACTCATTGGAAAGAGTGACAGTTCCGTGAATAGTCTCGTACGAAATCATTACTTAACCTCCTGATTGTTAAAAGAATAATTACTTATGTCAAAGAATATGTCGCAGGCCGAGCTTTGCGGCTCGGACTTTAACTTGTGCGTAAACATGATAACACCGTTGCGATAGCA
>JAZOPP010000014.1:0-12734 GCA_045655625.1 Acutalibacteraceae bacterium | reverse complement strand
TTGTTTCTTATCGTTGTTTAATTTTCAAGGTTCAACCGCGCTCCCTTTTCAGGGCGCCCGATTATAATACCACAACAGTTTGCCATTGTCATCACTTTTTTACAAATATTTTTAAAAAATTTTGAGTTTGGATAAATTGTGTTATTACAGGGAAATTATTCCCCAAAAAACTTATCATTATTCACAAAGCATTTCACGTAAATGTCCTAATATCTTCTTTTCGCTGCGCGATATTTGCACTTGAGTCATTGAAAGCGCTAAAGCAGTTTCCTGCTGTGTTTTGCCCTCGAAATAACGAAGTTTTATAAGTTTGCTATCCTTTGTGGGCAATCGTGAGAGCAGATCCTCTAATAATAGGCGGTCGGTGAGCATATCGCCGTTATCGTTTACCGCCAAATCGAGTTCTTTTATTTCATCCTCGCTCTCATAGGTGAGGGACACGGTAGGTTGGGTGGCACAGAGGGCTTCGGTGATTTCTTCGGGTGAGACCGAGAGCCGCTCAGCGAGAGTGGCAACGCTTGGCTCGTTCTCTCCCCTTTTTTGGGCGCGCTCACACTCGGCTCTGATTTTAAGCGACAGTTCCTTAACGCTGCGCGATACCTTAACGCTGCCGCCATCGCGGAACATTCTTTTGATTTCGCCGAGGATGACGGGAACTGCATAGGTTGAAAAGCAGAAACCGAGTTCTTCCTTGAAGCCATCGTATGCCTTGATAAGACCTATGCAGCCTGCCTGAAACATATCCTCATATTCGATGCCCTTGCCCTGAAAATGCTTGCAGCAGGAATGCACAAGCCCCATATTATCTGCTAAGAAGCGGTCTCTCTCAAGCATTGGCAGATAATCTTACGCTGATGCGCTTTTTCATGGTGACGGTGGTTCCCTTGCCCGGGTGCGAGGCAACGCGGAGGGTATCCATAAAGCTTTGCATTACGGTGAATCCAAGACCTGCACGCTCACCGCCCTCGGAGGAATAGAGAGGGGTCATGGCTTTTTCGACATCCTCAATGCCGCAGCCCTTATCGCGGATTTTTATTTCGACTATATTGCATTCGAGAATGCGGACAGATATGTAGATCTTGCCGATCTCGTTTTTATAAGCGTGGACTATACAGTTGGTGACTGCCTCGCTGACGGCGGTTTTGATATCGTTTATCTCCTCGAGCGTTGGGTCGAGCTGGGCTATGAATGCCGTCACGGCTACGCGTGCGAAGCTCTCGTTGGAGGAGCGTGACAGCACTGTCATGGTAAATTTATTTAATTGCTTCATTTTTCATTCCGCCTTTCTCAATTTTTGCAAGTCGGGCAAGACCTGCAAGCTGCATTACCTTATATATTTGCGGTGAGGGGTTGGTGATTGCCAGCTCGGCACCGTTTTTGGAGAGTAGCTTATAGCGCCCCATAACCAGACCGATTCCCGAACTATCCATAAACGTGATATCCTTGAAATCGAGCACGAGCAGGGTTGGCATATTGGCATCGATAGCGGCATCAATTTCCTCGCGGATGGGTTTTGCCGAATGGTGATCGAGTTCTCCCGATAGGTATGCCACCGTTACCTCGCCGTTAACTTCGATTTTGACCGACATAAATAATCACTCCTTAAAATTTAAACGGACAAGCCTATACATATAAGTATAAGACTTATCCGTTTTGAAAATTGACGTATTTGGTTGTCGGAATATTTTTAAAATTGGAAATGTTTGGCGATATCGCGTATCTGCGAGGCGAGATAAAGCGAGCCGAAGATGAATATGCGCTCACTTCCCTTTGCAAGTGAGAGTGCGTGGGTGGGGTTTTGTGCTACCGTGACGTTAGCGCAATATTTCTTTGCTTTATCCGCCAGTTCCTCTGCCGAGAGTGAGCGCGGATTATCGACCGTTACGGTGATGACGCGCGATACATAAGGCAGGGTTAGCGCGAGGGTTTCATCGCAGTTTTTATCCGCCATCATTCCAATTATTGCGGTGGAGTTTGGGTAGGCGCTAAGCACCGCCGAAAGAGCACGCGCTCCATGAGGGTTGTGGGCACCATCGAGCAACACCGTTGGGTTTTCGCTCACTTTTTCAAGGCGCGCAGGAAAACGAGCCGCGGCTATGCCTTTATCTATAGCGCTTGGCGAGACCGCGAGATGCTTTAGCACCTCGATAGCGAGGAGTGCGTTTTCTATCTGATGTTCACCTATAAGTGCGGTTGCATATTCCTTTTCCTTATATATAAAGCGGTTACCTGAGAGGTTTGAAGAAATCACGCTGAGTTTTTCAGATTCGGGTAAGATGACCTCGTGCGACGCGGATATAACCTTTAATGCTTCAGGGTGTTGTTTATAAGTAGTGAATACGGCAGAGCCTTGCTTGATGATGCCGCATTTTTCGGCTGCTATTTCGGCAACCGTTTCGCCGAGGACTGCAGTATGGTCAAGGCCGATGCCTGTGATGACCGCCGCCAATGGTGCATCTATTACGTTGGTGGCATCAAATCTTCCTCCCATACCCGTTTCGAGCACGACTATATCGCACTGCTTATATTTATAATATAGGAAGGCGATGGCGGTGATAAACTCAAATTCGGTGCATTCAATTCCCGATTCTCGCACGGTAGTGGCAAAAGCCGCTAAATCCTCTTCGCTTATATATTCGCCGTTTATCTGAATGCGTTCGCGGAAGCATACTATATAAGGTGAGATATACAGCCCCGTTTTTTTGCCGTCTGCCGCGAGGGCGCTTGCCAAAAAAGTACAGACCGAGCCTTTACCGTTGGTGCCTGCAACGTGGATGAATTTCATCCCCTTTTGCGGGTTATCCAAACGGTCCATAAGCAGCCTTATGCGCTCAAGACCCGGGGCGGACGGAAAACGCGGAAGCGAATGGATATAGGATAGGCTTTCCTCGTAGTTCACAGAAAAAACTCCTTTAAAATCAAAGACCGTGCGTTTTAAACACGGTCTTTGCAGTTACATTTGTTTCTTTATTGCTTCGATGCTGCCCTCTAACATTTCGATTTTATCGAGGGTTTTCTGCAGCTGGGCACGCTGGGTCTCGATAAGAGCCTGGGGAGCCTTTGCAACAAAGCCGGGATTATTTAATTTCTTCTCGGAGAACTCCTTATCGACCAGTGCTTTTCCAAGCTCTTTTTCAAGACGGGCAAGCTCTGCTGCGAAATCAACAAGCTCGTTCATCGGGATATAGATGGTTGCATCATCGGTTACAACGCGAACCGCATCGGGCATATTGATTTCGATATCGACCTCAACTGCGGAGCCGCTTGCAAGGCGCATAAGTACGGCGGCACCCGACTGGAAGGTTTCGGGAGAAGATGTTTCAACGCAAAGCTTAGCCTTGCGCGAGGGAGCAACGTTCATCTCAGCGCGAATATTGCGCACTGCCTTAACTGCTGATATGATTTTTTCAAATTCGGCTACCTCATCAGCAAAATTAAGTTCTTCGTTATACTCCGGCCACTTGGCGGTCATAACGGTTTTGCCTTCGTGGGGCAGCGACTGCCAAATTTCCTCGGTGATGAAGGGCATAAACGGATGGAGCAGCTTCATGGTTTCGGAGAAAACGTAAACCAAAACTGCACGAACCGTTTTCTTAGCCTCGGCATCCTCGGAATTGAGGCGAATCTTTGCAATCTCAACATACCAATCGCAGAATACGTCCCAGATGAAGTCATAGAGTTTGCTTACGGCAAGGCCTAACTCATACTTATCGAGGTTTTGGGTTACTGCGGCGGCTACCTCGTTATACTTGGAGAGAATCCATTTATCCTCCATTGCGAGGTTTTCGGGAATATAGGGTGCGGGCTCGTTTTCATCCAAATTCATAAGAATGAAGCGGGCTGCGTTCCAAATCTTATTGGCGAAGTTGCGGCTTGCTTCAACACGCTCGGGCGAATAACGCATATCGTTTCCGGGGCTGTTGCCGGTTGCAAGCGTGAAGCGGAGAGCATCGGCACCGTATTTTTCGATTTCAAGCAGCGGGTCGATACCGTTGCCCAAGGATTTGGACATCTTTCTGCCCTCTGCATCGCGAACGATACCGTGGAACAAAACGGTGTTGAACGGAGCCTTGCCGGTATACTCAAGGCCGGAGAATATCATTCTGGAAACCCAGAAGAAGATGATATCGTAGCCTGTTACGAGTGTGTTTGTGGGATAGAAATACTTATATTCAAGTGTTTCCTCGGGCCAGCCAAGGGTTGAGAAGGGCCAAAGCGCGGAGGAGAACCAAGTATCGAGCGTATCCTCATCCTGGCGGAGATGAACGCTGCCGCACTTGGGGCAAACTGTGGGCTCGGCGCGGGAAACGATAATTTCATCGCAATCCTCGCAATACCAAGCAGGGATACGGTGACCCCACCAAAGCTGACGCGAGATGCACCAATCCTTAATATTCTCCATCCAGTTATAATAAGTTTTTTCAAAACGCGAAGGAATTAAGGTGATTTCACCGCTGCGAACCGATTCGAGCGCAGGCTTTGCAAGCGGCTCCATCTTTACGAACCACTGCTTGGAAATGCGCGGTTCAACAACGGAATTACAACGGTAGCAGGAGCCAACGTTGTGTTTCATGCCCTCAACCTTAACGAGATAGCCTCCCTCATCGAGGTCCTTTACTATCTCCTTGCGTGCTTCATAGCGGTCAAGTCCGCTATATTTGCCGCATTCATCGGTCATCTTAGCGTCATCGGTCATAACGTTGATGATGGGCAGGTCATGACGCAGGCCAACCTCAAAGTCATTGGGATCGTGCGCGGGGGTGATTTTAACAACGCCTGTGCCGAAATCCATTTCAACATAGGTATCGGCAACGACGGGAATTTCGCGACCAACGAGCGGCAGGGTTACGGTCTTACCGATGAGATGCTTATAACGCTCATCATCGGGATGAACTGCAACCGCAGTATCGCCCAGCATGGTTTCGGGACGAGTGGTGGCGAGCTCTAACCAGCCGCTGCCATCCGAGAGAGGATAGCGCAGGTGCCAGAAGTTGCCATCGTGCTCCTCATAGGTTACCTCGGCATCCGAGATGGAGGTGTGGCAATGGGGGCACCAGTTGATTATGCGCTCACCGCGATAGATGAGGCCCTTTTCATAAAGACGGACAAATACCTCACGGACCGCCTTGGAGCAGCCCTCATCCAGCGTGAAGCGCTCGCGCTCCCAATCGCAGGAGGAGCCGAGTTTTTTAAGCTGGGAAATAATTGTTCCGCCGTATTTTTCTTTCCATGCCCAGGCGCGCTCTAAGAATTTTTCGCGGCCGAGGTCATCCTTGGATATACCCTCTTTGCGCATAGCCTCAACTATTTTAGCCTCGGTTGCGATGGATGCATGGTCGGTTCCCGGCATCCAAAGTGCGCTATAGCCCTGCATACGCTTATGGCGAATTAAAATATCCTGCAGGGTCTGGTCAAGGGCGTGACCCATATGAAGCTGACCTGTGATGTTGGGAGGAGGAATAACGATTGTATAAGGTTTTTTGTTCTGATCTACCTCGGCGTGGAAAAATCCACCATCGAGCCAGAATTTATAAAGTCGTTCCTCAACCTCATTCGGGTCGTAGGTTTTTGCAAGTTCTTTTTGCATGAGAATCCCCCAAAACGGTTATTGTTCAAATATAATATATCAAATTATGCTGTTTGTCAAACATTGGTAGGTTTAATTTATGCGGCTTTGCACATAAATAATATTGTCAGACGAAATTTTTATATATAGCTTGCGTTTGTAATTCGGCTGACAGCCGCTCGGGGTTTACCCTGAGCGGCTTTTTTATATTTTCATTTGCTCGCCCGATATACCATCGCGCTTTATGGCGCCTGCAGCAGGCAGGTTGCGGGTGCGATAACGGTGAGGATCGGCGAGCATTCCATCGGAATAGAGCTCGACGGAATAGATGCGCTGACCTTTTTTCTGGGTCATTACGGCGACACCGCCGCTATCCTTGGTTACCTTAGGCGCTAGCATTCCGCTGCCGAGCAGCAGCATTCTGCCGTTGGTAGAGGTTAAGAGCACATCACAATCCTCAGGTATATAGAGCATTGCTGACAACGGGAACTTGGCGCAATAGGCGTTTATGAGCTTCTTGCGCTTGGTCTTGGTCTTATATGCTTCAAGCGGAACCTTGGCTACCCTGCCGTTTTCAAACACGAACAGCATATAGCCCTTATAATCAACCGTATCGACCATGTAGATGGTGCCTTCGCCCTCATCAAAGCCGAGCTTTGCAGGGATATATTCACCCATTTGACTTGCCTTGCCATCCGCCATTTCGTTAACGGAGGATTTATAGACCTGACATTTATCGGTGAAGAATAGAAGCTCGTGGGTATTGTTGGAATCGAAGGTTTGGAATATTTCATCGCCTTCCTTGAGCTTCTGCTCACCGCTCATACGCAACGAGAGCGGGGTTATCTTCTTGAAATAGCCCTCCTTCGTGAAGAAGAGATGAACGGGATAATCTGCCACCTGCTCCTCCTCGGCCGCTATCTGATTTTCCTCAGCGGAGATGAGGGCGGTTTTACGGTCGCTACCGTATTTCTCGGCTACAGCCTCAAGCTCCTTGATGATGATGCGGTAAATCTTGCGGCGGTCATTTAATATCGATTCGAGCTCGGCTATCTCTTTTTCGAGGTTTTCAACGTCCTCAAGGCGCTTTAAGATATACTCGCGGTTGAGGTGGCGCAGTTTTATTTCAGCAACGTAATCGGCTTGCACCTCATCGATGCCGAAGCCAATCATAAGGTTGGGCACAACCTCTCGCTCCTCTTTGGTTTCGCGAACGATTTTTATCGCCTTATCGATATCGAGCAATATCTTCTGCAGACCTTTGAGCAGATGATATTTTTCTTTTGCCTTGGTGAGGTTATAATAGGTGCGGCGCTTTACGCATTCAACACGGAATGCAGTCCATTCACAGAGAATCTCCTTAACGCCCATAACGCGAGGTGTTCCGCCTACTAAGATATTGAAGTTGCAAGAAAAGCTATCCTGCAGAGGGGTCATCTTAAAGAGCTTCTGCATAAGCTTTTCAGGGTCGGCTCCGCGCTTGAGATCGATGGTGATTTTAAGACCTGAAAGATCTGTTTCATCGCGGATATCATTTATTTCGGTAACCTTTTTCTGCTTGGCGAGATCAACGATTTTCTCGATTATAGATTCAATGGTTGCGGTGGGAGGAATTTGCTTGATATCAATGCAGTTCTGAGATTTATCATACTCATAGGTGGCGCGCACCTTAAAGCTGCCCAGACCGCTCTCATATATTTTTTCCATTTCGGCGCGGTCATAAAGCAGTTCGCCGCCGCCGGGAAAATCGGGTGCCGTGAGATAATCGGCAATGTTAACGTCCTCATCCTTGATATACTCGATTTCGGCACGGCAGACCTCGCGCAGGTTAAACGGGCAAATATTGCTCGCCATACCAACCGCGATACCCTTATTGGCGTTTACGAGTACCGTCGGGAATGTTACCGGGAATAAGGTAGGCTCCTGCATGGAGGCATCATAGTTATCAACGAAATCAACGGTATCGCTGCCGATATCACGGAAAAGCTCTGCCGAGATGGGGGCAAGCTTTGCCTCGGTGTAACGCGGGGCGGCATATGCCATATCACGCGAATATGCCTTACCCATATTTCCCTTTGATTCAACGAATGGGTGCAGCAGCGCTTCGTTACCCTCGGTAAGACGCACCATGGTTTCATAAATGGCGGCATCGCCGTGGGGATTAAGGCGCATGGTTTGTCCCACTATGTTAGCGGATTTTATCTTGGCACCGTTTAAAAGTCCCATTCCGTACATAGTATAGAGCAGCTTGCGGTGGGAGGGCTTGAAGCCATCTATCTCGGGGATAGCACGCGAGAGAATAACACTCATCGCATAGGGCATATAGTTAATCTCGAGAGTTTCGGTTATCGGCTGCTCTACCACCGTGCCTGCGCCTGCGATATATGCGTTTGCTACGGGAGCAGACGGCTTGATCTCGGTTTTCTTTTTTCTCGGAGGCATAAGAAACCTGCCTTTCTAAAAACTAACTGATATCCGCATCGGCTATATACATATAGCCTTTTTCGGTTATTATTTCTTTTCGGCCATCAATATCATCGCCCAAGAGAATATCAAACATACGGGCGGTTGCCTCGGCATCCTCAGGGTTTACCTTAATAAGGCGACGTGTTTCGGGGTTCATGGTGGTGAGGCTCATCATATCTGCCTGGTTCTCACCAAGACCCTTGGAACGCTGGATGCTGTGCTTCTGGTCGCCCACCATATTCTGCAGAATATCCGCCTTTTCCTTTTCATCGTATGCGAAATAGGTTTTTTCCTTGGTGGTGATTTCATAAAGCGGGGTTTCAGCTATAAAGACCTTGCCCTCTTCAATAAGGGTGGGGATAAGGCGATAAATCATGGTGAGGATGAGGGTGCGGATCTGGAATCCGTCCTCATCGGCATCGGTACAGATTATTACCTTGCTCCAGCGAAGGGCGTTGAGATCGAAGGTGGATAAATCTTTATTAGCCTTGGATTTAACCTCAACACCACAACCCAGCACCTTAATAAGGTTTGTGATGATTTCGCTTTTAAAGATACGGTCGTATTCCGCTTTTAAGCAGTTAAGAATCTTACCGCGGACAGGGATAACAGCCTGGAACTCGGCATTGCGTGCCATTTTAACTGAACCCAATGCCGAATCGCCCTCAACTATAAAGAGCTCGCGGATATCGCGGTCACGGCTGCGGCAATCAACAAACTTATCAATTCGGTTAAGCAGGTCGTTGCCCGAGGTCTGGAGGGTCTTCTTGATATTAAGACGCTCCTTCTCACTCTTTTCGCGGCTGCGCTTATTGATAAGCGCCTGATCGACTATCTTATCCGCCTCGGCTTTATTCTCTATGAAATAGATTTCAAGCTGACGCCGGAAAAAGTCGTTCATTGCTTCATAGATAAATTTATTGGTGATGGATTTTTTGGTTTGGTTTTCGTAGGAGGTCTGGGTTGAGAAGGAGGAAATGACTATAACCAAGCATTCCTCGATATCGGCGAAGGTTATCTTGCTTTCGTTGCGGTTGTATTTACCGGTTTGCTTGATATATGCATCGATTTGATAAACAAACGCGTTTCTGACCGCCTTATCGGGCGAGCCGCCGTGCTCAAGCCAGCTTGAGTTGTGATAGTATTCCTTTATTTGATTTCGGTTTGAGAAGCAAACCGCCGCGTTTATCTTAACGCGATAATCGTTCATATCTTCGCGGTCGCGACCTGTGCGCTCGGTCTGCCAGAGCTGAACTCCCGTGAGAGCATCCTCCCCTGCTACCTCGGTTGCATATTCACGAATACCATCGGCATACATAAATTCTTCGGTTTCGAACTTATTGCCAACCTGGTTGCGGAACACGAACAGAATGTTTTCGTTAACAATTGCCTGACGCTTGATAAAATCAACAAAGAACTCGGCAGGAATGTTTATATCTGTGAAAACGTCGAGGTCGGGCTTCCAGCGGGTGCGAGTGCCCGTTGCCTTACCGGAGAACTCCTCCTTGTGAAGTCCGCCTACGTTTTCGCCCTTTTCAAAATGGAGGTTATATTTAAAGCCATCGCGCTTAATCTCTACGTCCATATACTCAGAAGCATACTGCGTGGAGCAAAGGCCGAGACCGTTAAGACCCAACGAGAAATCATAGCCACTGCCCTGCTCCTCGTTATACTTACCGCCTGCATAAAGCTCACAATATAAAAGCTCCCAGTTATATTTCTGTTCGCGCGTGTTATAATCAACCGGTGCGCCGCGGCCAAAGTCCTCTACCTCGATAGAGTGATCGGCATAGCGCGTGATGATTATTTTTTTACCATAGCCTGCGCGAGCCTCATCGATCGAGTTGGAGATTATCTCAACGACCGAATGCTGGCAACCATCCAGACCGTCAGAGCCGAAGATAACTCCCGGTCTTTTACGGACACGGTCCGCGCCTTTTAAACTGGATATACTTTCGTTATCGTATGTGGTCTTTTTAGCCATAAACTTACCTCGCATAAATTATCTATTATATAATACACTATATATAGTATTATGTCAAGTTGAAAGGGCACTATAAATACAAAAAAAGCCGCTCAACGAGCGGCTTTTGAAGCTTTATTTGCTGATATAACGCAACGGGTTTACTGCCCTATCGTTAACGCGCACTTCAAAGTGCAGATGGTTACCCGTCGACTGACCGGTGGAGCCTACTAAAGCGATGGTATCGCCCTTTTCAACAACCTGTCCCTTTTTAACAAGGAGCTTGCTTGCGTGAGCATATACGGTGCGATAACCCTTGCCGTGATCGATAACAACAAAGTTACCGTAATCGCTGCGATAATGTGCATAGACAACGGTGCCGCCCATGGAGGCATAAATCTCGGTACCCTTTACGCAGGCAATATCAAGACCCTTATGACCGCGGCCATCGCCCATATAGGAGGTTATGGTTGTTCTGGCTTTAGGATTTAAAGGCCAGATGAACTGCGAGTTGGACGAAGCATACTGAGTGTTAGAGGTTTTGGAAATTGTTGCGGTGCCTACAACCTCTTTCTGTGCTACGGGCTCGGTGAGAGTTGTGCTCTTTATAACGTTGCGGTCGGTTTCAACACCGTTAACGCAGGTTACTATTGCGGTTACGTCGGCGGTGCCCTTTATTCCCTTGCTGGTTACCTTAACGTAGCCCTTTAAATAGGAACCGCTCTTGATCTGCTCGGTGGTGTAGGGGATTTCATCAACGTAGGATTCGGTTTTAACGGTTTTAACGTCGGCGGAGGAAATATATTCATCTGCCACGGCGAAATCTGCTATATCGCAGGTGGGAACGAATCCCTCAAGCACCTTGATATCGGATACGAAGGAAATCTCATCCTCGCCACCCTTGCGGAAG
Organism: Acutalibacteraceae bacterium; assembly: GCA_045655625.1. GTDB lineage: Bacteria > Bacillota > Clostridia > Oscillospirales > Acutalibacteraceae > SIG589. The sequence continues at coordinate 1,829 of JAZOPP010000014.1, read as the reverse complement.
GAATCAAGACGTGCTGATAAAGCCTTCTCAAGCTTTTCCTTCTTTTCTTCAACGGCGAAAACCGATTCGCCATCCACAGTAAGTACAGATGCGTGCTTTAACGCATCCTCATGATATAATATGTTCTCTGCAACGCAGTCGGTAGTTTTGATTTTGGAGCCAACCGTTAAGGCCAGCTTTAAATCGGTTTTACCTATATAAGACTCGGCATTTTCGCTTTTGATGCCGCCGAGCACCTCTGCCTTAAGCTCATCGAGCTTATCGGCGCTATCAACGTAGCCAACCGTTTCGCCGTTATAGGTAACGCGATAGGCAAACTTTACGTTGAATGCATTGGTTACTGCAAATGCAGAAAGCATGAAAAGACCAACCGCTACAACTAACTTAACGCGGATGCTGCCCTTACTGAGTGCGATTATTGTATTTTTCGAAATGTCCTTTATCTGCCCGCCAAGGCTTTTAAGGTGTTCTAAAATAAAAATCAGTCCTTTTAAAAGTTACGATTTTGTAACCTCGTGTTACTTTTATTATACCGAGTTATTACAAAATTGCAACCTTTAGGACTGATTTTCGTTATTTTTTCTAAAAGTTATTCAATTTATATATGCTTTTTAGTCAAAACGCGCATTAAAAGAATGACATTTGGTTGGAATCAGGCAAGTCTCCGAGTGCACCAATATCAGAAAGGTTCTGAATTATGGTTTTGGAGACGCCTGCGGCGGTCTGGAATTCATCCTTTGAGATGAAATCGCCCTCCTGAGCGGCGGCATAGAGTGCCTCGGCAGCCTTATCACCTACTCCCGAGAGAGCGCAGAAAGGCAGACGCATTTTGCCATCCTCGAGCTCATAGCGTGTGGCATGAGATTTATATAAATCGATGGGGAGAATCTCAAGCCCACGGCTGAGCATCTCATTTATAATAAGGAGCTTATTATAAATATCGGTCTCCTTAGGCGAGGCTTCCTTGCCCAGTGCCTGAATGGCTCTGATTCTTGCGCGCACGGCTTCCTTGCCGCGCATTACGGTTTCAACCTCGATATCTTCGGGGCGCGCCGTAAAGAAAGCGCAATAGAATTCTATAGGTCTATGAACCTTATACCACGCGAGGCGCAGCGCCGAAATAACGTAGGCTGCGGCGTGAGCCTTAGGGAACATGTATTTAATCTTGCGACAGCTTTCGATATACCATTCGGGAACACCGTGTTCACGCATATCGTCCGCCATGCCGTTCCATTCCTCGGCCGAGACCGCGCCCTTGGCTATAAGGCCCTTTCGAACGGTTTCGGTTATTTTGAATGCGCGACCACTCTCAAGTCCTTGATGGATTAAATATACCATAATGTTATCCCGGGTGCCGATAACCTCGGAAATGGTGAAAATGCCTTTATCGATAAGGCCCTTTGCGTTGCCGAGGTAAACGTCGGTTCCGTGGGATAGACCCGATATCTGCAAGAGATCGGCAAAGGTCTTGGGTTTGCAGTCAAGCAGCATTCCACGAACGAAATCGGTGCCGAACTCAGGGATGCAGAAGGTTCCGTTTTGCGAGAAAATCTCATCGGGGGTAACGCCCAGTGCCTCGGTAGAGGTGAACAGCGAATAAACGGCAGGGTCACTCATCGAGACCGACGCTACGGGGATGCCGGAGAATTCCTCTAAATATTTATAGGTTGTGGGAACCACGTGACCGAGCTCATCAAGCTTTAATATGGTATCGTGGATGGAATGGAAATCGAAGTGGGTTGTGATGATATCAGAGTTTACGTCATCTGCCGGGTGCTGAACGGGACAGAAATCGTATATCTCCTTATCGCGCGGAACAACTATCATAA
>JAZOPP010000013.1:0-4302 GCA_045655625.1 Acutalibacteraceae bacterium | reverse complement strand
ATCTCATCCAGAACGCGCTGATCGATTCCCTCGTAGTGACCGCAGAGCAGCACAATATGCTCGCGCTCTGAGAGTTCTATTGCCTTTTTTTGATTAAAGGTTGCGCCTTTGGGCGACATATAGATAACGTGGGGCTTGTTTTCGCATTCGGAAAACAGAGCGTTATAGCAATCGTATATCGGCTGGACACCCATTATCATACCCATTCCGCCGCCATAGGGGGCATCATCCACGCGACCGTGCTTATCGGTTGTGTAATCACGGATGTTGTGGCAATGGATATCAACAGCGCCCGCTATGCGTGCTCTGCCGATTATGCTATCGCCCAGCACTGCCTCGCACATTTCGGGGAAAAGCGTTAAAATATCAATCCTCATCGCCGAAAAGACCTTTCATTACGCTGATTTCTATTCTGCCGTTTTCAATATCGACAGACTTAACTATTTCATCGATTTTAGGGATAAGGTGAACGCCCTGCTCGCATTTTACGTGCCAAACGTCGTTAGCGCCGGTTGCGCTTACGTCACACACCTCGCCCAAAAGCTCGTTATTCTCAATGTTATAAACCTTGCAGCCGATGATATCATCTACAAAGTATCTGCCCGCTTCAAGCTGAACGTCGCTGCGCTTGATCATAATAACCTTTTCGCGCAGAGCCTCGGCATCGGCAATACTGTCGATTCCCTTAAGTTTTGCAATTACCACTGTTCCGTGGGGCTGCATTTTCTCGACCTTGAGTTCCCTGCCCGACTGCAGATAAATGCTGCCGAATGAGCACAAAAACTCGTTACTGTCGCACCACGGCTGAATGCGGACCATTCCGCGGACACCGTGGGTTCCCGTTATTTTTCCTGTTTCTAAAAACTCTTTCATAATACCCTCAAGGAAATACCCCCGGAGAATACGTTCTGCGGGGGTATTTTTTTAGTCGATCTCGACCGCAATCTGAGTGTTGTTGCGGTTTGCAGCGGCGCGCATTACTGTGCGGATAGCCTTGGCAATTCTGCCCTGCTTGCCGATAACGCGGCCCATATCTCCCTCGGCAACGTGGAGGTGGTAAACAATTACGCCCTCTTCATTTGCCTCGTCAACGGTTACGCTGACCTCATCGGGATTCTGGACAAGACCTGCTGCGATGGAAACCAATAATTCCTGCATTTTAAATGTCCTTTCGGATTGTTCTTACACAATGTTGTTCTTCTTTAAGAAGGCCTTTACTGTGTCGGTCGGCTGAGCGCCGTTAGCGATCCACTGCTTTGCCTTATCAGCATCAACCTTGAATTCAGCGGGCTCCTTAGTGGTATCTAAAGTGCCGATTTCCTCGATGAAACGACCGTTTCTGGGGAAACGCGAATCTGCTACAACTACACGGTAGAAGGGATTTCTCTTAGAACCCATACGACGAAGTCTGATCTTTACTGCCATTTTCTTTGCACCTCCCAAAAGTTTTTTATTTAAAAGATTTCTCTTTAAAAACTACTTACATTCCCATTCCGGGACCCATTCCCGGGGGCATACCCATTCCACCCATGCGGGAGAGGGCTTTTCTGCCCTTTTTGCCGCTGAAGGAACGGAACATTTTTTTCATCTGCTCATACTGCTTCATAAGGCGGTTAACGTCCTCAACCGTGGTGCCGCTGCCTGCCGCGATACGCTTGCGGCGAGAGGCGTTAAGGAGATCGGGTTTGCGGCGCTCATGCGCGGTCATGGATTTAATGATAGCCTCGGTGCGGAGCATTACGCGGTCATCAATATCAACGTCGCGCAGTTGCTTTTCCATTCCGGGGAGCATTCCGAGAACATTTTTAAGCGGTCCCATCTTTTTAAGGCTTTGGAACTGCTCAAGCAGATCGTTTAAATCGAATTTATTTTCCTCAAGGCGCTTTGCAGCCTCAAGTGCTTTCTTTTCATCCACCTGCTGCTCAACACGCTCGATAAGCGAGAGCATATCGCCCATGCCGAGGATTCGCGATGCCATACGGTCGGGGTGGAACTCCTCAAACTCGGAGAGCTTTTCGCCCACACCTGCGAACATAATCGGCTTGCCCGTTACCGCGCGAACCGAGAGTGCAGCACCGCCGCGTGTGTCACCATCGAGCTTGGTGAGGATAACACCATCGATGGGCAGCTGGTCGTTAAACGCTTTGGCAATGTTAACGGCATCCTGACCGACCATTGAATCGACAACCAGCAGGATATTGTTAACCTCGACCGCCTGTGTGATGCGCTCGAGCTCTGCCATAAGCTCAGTATCGATATGCAGGCGACCCGCAGTATCGAGGATGATATAATCGTGACCGTAATCTCGGGCATAGCGAACTGCCTCAAGAGCGGTTTTTTCAGGCTTTTGGGTGCCCTTTTCGAAAACGGGAACCGAAACCTGCTCGCCCACAACCTTAAGCTGCTGGATAGCGGCGGGACGATAGATGTCGCAGGCGACCAGCATCGGTCTGTGGCCCTGCGCCTTTAAAAGCTTTGCAAGCTTGGCTCAGTGAGTGGTTTTACCTCAACCCTGCAGACCGCACATCATAATTACGGTGGGGATACGGTCGCTCGTTTTGAGGCGTGCCTGATCGCCGCCCATAAGAGCTACGAGCTCATCGCGCACGATTTTGATTACCATTTGCGGAGCGGTGAGGCTCTCCATAACCTTTTCGCCGATGCATTTTTCGGCTACGGTGTTGGTGAAATCCTTGGCGACCTTATAGTTAACGTCGGCTTCAAGAAGTGCTAAGCGAACCTCGCGCATGGCTTCCTTAACATCACTCTCGGTGAGCTTACCCTTAGAGCGCAGACGCTTAAACGCTGCCGCAAGTTTATCCGAAAGATTATCGAATGCCATACTGTTCGCCTCCTTTTTAAAGCTTATCTATAATTTGGTTGATTTTTTCTATATCGCCGCTTTGCTGAGCTTTGCGGAGCTGCTCGACCGTGGACATAAGGTGAAGCACCTCTTCATAGCCGCGAAGCTGCTGCTCGGCGCGCTTGAGCGAATCACGCACGCCCTGCCTGGTTATTCCCTCGTTTTCCGAAATTTCGGAGAGAGAGAGGTCGTCGTTATAATAAAACTCGACCAGCAGGCGCTGCTTTTCGGGGAGCAGACCGCCATAAATATCGAGAAGCTTGGAAACCTCGAAATCCTTAGGCATAAGCACACTCCTCTGTAAAGCATTTTTCTTTACAGCCGATATTCTATCACATATACGGGCGCCTGTCAAGTATTTTTCTTTACACTTAATTTCGGGTTGAATAATAACCATATTTATATTATAATTTAAATAACGAAACGTAAGGTGGGTTGGGCTTTGAAAAAAGTATTATCCGTGGTGTTATCACTCATACTTTTAATAGGGTTGTGCGGCTGTGGCGGTGGCACCTCGAGCACGGTTTATATCGCGCTTGATGAGGTTTCGACGCTTGACCCGCAGCTTGTTAAAAACAGCACCGACCGCAACGTTGTGCTGAATATCTACGAGGGACTTATTAAGCTCGACCATAACGATACGCCCATCCTTGCCGCTGCCGATTCTTATGAGCAGCAGGGACTTGAATACACCTTTACGCTGCGTGAGGATAACTTTTGGAGTGACGGCACTCCCCTCACGGCATATGATTTTCAGTTTGCTTTTCGCCGCGCGGCAAGCCCCGATACAAACGCTCCCGATTTTGCAAAAATATCCTGCATTAAGGGCGCACGTGCTGTTAAAAACGGCGCCGCAAAAGAAAATTTAGCGGTTTATGCCGTGGATGACCGCACCCTTAAAATCACCCTTGAGCACGCGGATGAGAATTTTCTTGAGACACTGGCTTCACCCATTTGCATGCCCTGCAATGAAAAATTCTTTAAAGACCAAAACGGAAAATACGGTCGCCAGGGAGAGAGCGTGCTCTCGAACGGCAGCTTTTACGTATATTCCTGGAACAGCGAAAAATATCGCATAAGACTTAAGAAAAATCCGCACTATGAGGGTAATTTTTCTGCCGAATCGAGTGAAATATACCTCACCGCGGCAGACAGCGAAACCGCGCTGACCCAGCTTGCCGATAACGATATTGATTTGGCATTTATAAGCAGCACGCTGCGTGATGAAGCCGACCGCAAGGGACTTAACGCACAAAGTTATTTCGACCATTATTTATTCATCTTTATCAACAAGCAGGGCGCATTGGGCGCAAGCTCAGTTCGCCGCGCGTTATCGCTTTCCATTCATCGCAACGCGCTGGAAAACGAAATGCCCTCATATCTCATTCCGCTCAATGCGGTTATCCAGCCCGACGCTTTATTTGAGGGCGAGGGAATTT
>JAZOPP010000012.1:0-4996 GCA_045655625.1 Acutalibacteraceae bacterium | reverse complement strand
GGTAATAGGTCTCAAGCCTTATTACGGCGCTTCGGTTGCACAGACGATGTATTTCCCCTGCTCAGCAGGATATACCGCAAACAGCGAAGCACTATATTTCCAGCCGATAAGCTATCTTACCGACCGCGATTCATCTGTTGACCGCAACAACATATCCTACACTGCACACCGCTCATACAAGGCCGATGACGTGAAAAAATGGGTGCTTGAGGAAACCGGCATCGACCTTTCCTCGGTGAGCGATAAGAGCCGTTGGTTCAACGTTAGCTATGACCGTTACGGCGCATATGCCGAGAGTGTGCTTTTCGGAAACACAAATACATTCTATAGCGGCAGATATCTGCGTGAATGCATTTTCACCACTGAGCGTGTTGGCGAAAACACGCTTAATTCTGTAGCTTATAAGATAACCTATCAAAGCAATTCCGATACCTTTATTTTTGAAACAAGAGGACAGGGGCACGCAATTGGTATGAGCCAGTATGGTGCTAACCACCATGCCAAGGCAGGTATGGACTATTTAGAAATTTTAGCGTATTATTTTGGTGATTTGACCGTAAGCTATTAATTGGTTTTAAAGAAAATAAACCCCCGATACGTTTTGTATCGGGGGTTGTTTTTTTAGAATGCGTTATTTGAGGTTACAACGATTTTGGTGGAATAGTATCTGCCCGAGCGATAAAGCCTTACGCTTACGGTATCGCCCACGGTGCAGGATTCGATTGCATCATATAAATCGTTAAAGCTGTTTATTTTTTTATCATTAAACTCGGTGATAATATCGCCGCGGCGGATACCGCCCTCAGCCGCGGGGCCACCCGTTACTACCGAGGAAACTACCGCACCTGCAGGATAGCCGAGGCGCAGGAGAGTTTGCTCATCATAGGTCTCGCTGATGGTGATACCTATAAACGGTTCGGGATCATCCTTTTTGGCGATTATCTGATCACAGATTTCCACAACGGAGTTCACAGGGATGGCAAAGCCCATTCCCTCATATGCGGTGGAGGCAATTTTCGAGCTGTTTATTCCGACAAGCTCGCCCTTAATATTGAGCAGAGCGCCGCCCGAGTTGCCGGGGTTTATTGCGGCGTCAGTTTGGATAAGCGAAACAACGTTTTCATCCTCTGAGGAGAGATTGCGATCAAGACCGCTCACGATACCATAGCTGACCGAGCCCATAAAATCGAGCCCGCCGGGACAACCGATAGCTGCCACGAACTGACCCGTTTTGAGTTCATCGGAATTGCCTATCTGCACCGCGGTGAGACCGCTTTTTTCTATTTTGATAACCGCAAGATCGGAATTTATATTGTAACCTATTATGGTGGCGGGATAGGAATCGGCGGTGTTGTTATTTAAGAAAACCTCTATTTTTGCGTTCGAGGAGGTTTGACCGATTACACTCTCGATTACGTGATAGTTGGTGATGATATAGCCATCGCTTTTATAGATAACGCCACTGCCCTCACCCGTGCTATCGCTCATGCCGCCGAAAAAATTGCTAACCGCTGCGGTGGTGCGGATGCCGACCACGCTGGGGCTTGCCTTTTCGGCAACCGCTTCGATAACCGAATCGGCAACCTTATCGACGTTTATGGTGGTGTTTACGATGCTCTCTCCACCCGAAGGAGTAGGAGGTATGGGAGCCTTGTCCTTATCTAAAAATAGCATAACACCGAATGCTGCCAGAGCGCCTATGACTGCAGAGAGCACAACCGAGGCTATGATAACGCCTGCACCGTATTTTTTCTTTGCACTTTGTGCCTTATGCGGCATTTGAGAGGCGAATTCAGGTGCGGGTGCGAGATTCTCAATTGTTTCCTCGACAGAGGGCGCCGCTTCGGGTTCAATTACGGCAGAATCCTCCGCAGAGGGCTCCTCTGTGGGGATTGCCTGCTCGGCAGGCTTCTCCTCGCCGAGGTTTTCATAGAAGCCTCCCTCGGGGGTCAGCCTATAGCCGCGGCTTACGCTATCGAAGCCCTGGAGCTCGGAATTGGTTTTATTGTTTTCTTCCATCTATATTCCCTTCTTATTTAGGATTTCTAAAAATATTATAATTCCCGTTTGTTAAGTTGTTCAGTCGATTATATGAATTTTCAGTTAACAAATATACCACATTTTAAAGAAAAATTCAACCTATAAGACAAGCCGACCATTCATCCCGAACGGTCGGCATTTTTTAGTGCTTATTTTTTATCTTGGGACGAACGAATATTTTGCAAAAATCTTTAAAGTTAAACGGGAAAATGGGATAGAGATAATTTCTGCCCGATATTGTTTTGCTGCCCGCCATTACCGCTATGCCGACAAGCGTGCCCAGAAGAATGCCCAGACCACCTATAAGCTCAACCAGTATAAGCATTATTATTCGCAAAAATTTTGCCGCATAGCCGATTTCGAAGCTGGGTTGGGAAAAAGATGCTATAGCGACAAAAGAGGCAAACAGAATGGTTTGCGGCACAAACCAACCTGCCGATATGGCGAATTCGGATAGAATCAGTCCGCCGATTATGCCTATTGAGTTTGAGAGCGCATCGGGCGTGTTGACCGAGGCAAGCCGCAAGGCATCAACCACGAATTCGAGTATTAAAAACTGCAAAAATATTGGTATGGCCAGCTCGCCCTGCGGAACTATAAACATAAGCCAATCGGGCATCATGGCCACATTATTATATAAATAAAGTACAAGTGGCAGCAAATACACCGTAAGCAGCGATGACAAACAACGCACAATCCGCACGTAGCTGCCGGTTACTGGCGGGAAATAATAATCATCGACCTCTTTTAAGAAATCGGCAAAGGAAACCGGCAATATCATTACACCGGGTGAATTATCCATAACCACGATTACCTTGCCCTCCAATAGGCAGGCTGAGGCAAAATCGGGGCGCTCGCTGAATTTGGTTTTAGGGAGAGGATTGAAAAAATTGCTTGGAACGAGCGCTTCATTGAGCGCTTGCTGAGTCATGGAAACGCCGCTTATTTCGGCGCGCTTTATGCGCTCGCGCAAACGAGAGAGCAGCTTTTCATCAGCCACGCCGTCTATATAGCTTATAACCACGTCTACCTTTGAGCTATCGCCAATTTGGTGATATTCCATTCTAAGGCGCGGATCGCGAATTCGGCGACGGATCAGTGCCGTATTCATAACAAGCGCTTCAACGAAGCCATCCTTGGAACCGCGCACCGAGCGGTCCTTTTGCGGCTCCTCAATGCCTCGTATGGGATAAGTTCGAGAATCGATAATAAGTGCATCGCCGATGCCGTCAATCAGCAGCACGGCGGGGCCCGAAAGCAGCATTGTTATTACCGTTTCAGTATCTGCCGAGAAATCCGCCTCGGTATATGGCATATAGCTTTTTGAAAACTCCTCCATGCTTTTGAAACCCGAGAGTTCCTTTGGGGTTATTTTATAGAGGAATTCCATAAGCTTTTCAAATACAGCATCCTTCATAAAGCCATCTATAAAATAAAGCGCCGCCTGCCTGCCGCCAATGATTATATCACGTTTGATTATATCAAAGTTTAGGTCGGGACGGACGCGACTATCTATTTCTTTTATGTTCTCTTTAATATTATCTGTCAAAAAAATCGCCCCTTTCGAATTACTGGTAGTATATCCGAAAAGGGCGTATTTATTTATTTTTTGCGTCTACGAACGATGAAGTGGCGGTTTTCATCATAGCGTAGGAAATCTCGCGCAAGCGATATTATGAGTGTTACCATTACGGCTGCGGCTAATAATAGCAGCGCGCCAACGATTATCATCTCAGTTATGTTCTCAGCGCCCGGGAAGCTTGCCTGCCTACCGCCGCCAATGCTTACGGTGCTGATAGTATTGAGTGCAAAGTTGCGGAAATTCTCGGTGATTTTATCGGCGGTTTCGAAGAAGCTTATTGTATAGAGCTTGCCGCCGCGAACGGTTATATACTGAATGCTCGCAAACTTTCCGCCGCTATCCTTATTCAAGGATACAACCTCGTACATTTTTATTCCGTTTACGGAAACGAGGGTTAGATCAGATGCGGATTTAACCTTTACGAAGTGGTTAACGAGGCTCAGCACCTCATCATCATCCAGCAGAGATATATCGCCCATTCGTTTGGAAAACTCGGTCTCGCGGCAGGTGACCTGCAACTGACGCGCTCCGCTGACAGCGAACAGAATGAGTGAATTCTCCTTAAAATACTGCTTTATCGATGCCTCGCTGTGACCGAGTGCCTCGATAAGCTCCGCATTGCGACCCAGGTTATCCTCGGTGAGAACCGCATAATCCGAGCCGGGAGAAATATTAAAATTATATTTATCAAGGCTTATGGCACTTGCACTGAATGAAAACAACATACAGAGCAAAAGCACCAGCGACAAACATCGTTTCAACTTAGCTTACATTCCTTTAGTTTATGTTATTCTGCCTGCGTGCGGCAGTGAGGGTGTTTTTCATAAGTACTGCTATGGTCATGGGTCCTACACCGCCCGGAACGGGGGTTATAGCAGAAGCCTTGGGCTCAACCTCATCATATAAAACGTCGCCGCAGAGCTTTCCGTTTGCATCGCGGTTCATTCCAACGTCGATAACAACGGCGCCCTCGCCTACCATATCGGCGGTTACGAAGCCTGCTCTGCCAACGGCAGATACTAAAATATCGGCGCCGCGGGTTACCTCGGGAAGATTGCGGGTTTTGGAATGGCAGATGGTTACCGTGCCGTTTTTATGAAGCAGCAGCATTCCCATCGGTTTGCCAACGATATTGGAGCGACCTATAACAACGCAGTTTTTGCCTGCGGGGTCGATGCCCTCGTATTCGAGCATTTCCATAATTCCTGCAGGAGTGCAGGGCAGGAAATCGAATTCGCCCGTCATAATCTTGCCTACGTTTTCATGGCAGAATGCATCAACGTCCTTTAAGGGGCTGATAGCCTCGATAACGCGCTTTTCATCCAAGCCCTTGGGAAGCGGCAACTGGCAAAGAATACCGTTTACGGTGGCATC
>JAZOPP010000011.1:0-34584 GCA_045655625.1 Acutalibacteraceae bacterium | reverse complement strand
CCTCCCTCTGATGAGGGAGGGGCCGCGAAGCGCGGCAAAGGGAGAGAAAAATAAAAGCATCGCCGCCCGTGTCCCACACCGCGCCAAAAGAATTATGCATATACATATATAAATATGCATATATAATCGGTGTATTTAGTGGATAGTGCATAAATACACAACTAAATATGCAATTTTATGCAAGAATATGCATAAAAATAAATATTTTTCAAAAAATGCTTGACAAAATATGCATTTTGAGTTAATATTTATGCATAGCAAAAAACAAGACCGCCTCCGCGGTCACAGAAAGAGGTAAATTAAAATGAAAAAACTTTTAGCAATGCTTTTAGCACTCACAATGGTATTTGCTTTTGCAGCCTGCGGCAGCTCTGACGACACCTCGTCTGACGACGTTGCTGACGTTCCTGCAGAGGTAACCACAGTAACCGAAGGCAAGCTCACCATGGCAACCAACGCATACTTCCAGCCCTATGAGTATTATGATGGCGATAAGATCGTTGGCATCGATGCCGAAATCGCTGATGCTATCGCAAAGAAGCTCGGTCTTGAGCTCGTTATCTCCGATATGGCTTTCGATTCCATCATCACCGCTGTTAACGCAGGCTCTGCAGACTTTGGTCTCGCAGGTATGACCGTTACTGATGAGCGTAAGAAGGAAGTTGATTTCTCCATCAGCTATGCAAACGGTGTTCAAGTTATCATAGTTAAGGAAGGCTCCAAGATTACAAACGTTGACGATCTCTATGCTGACGGCGCAGCTTATAAGGTTGGCGTTCAGCTCGGCACCACCGGCGATATCTATTCCACCGATGATTTCGGCGATGAGCTTGTAACCAGCTACACCACCGGAAACGAAGCAGTAAACGCACTCCTTAAGGGCGACGTTGATTGCGTTATCATCGATAACGAGCCTGCTAAGGCATTCGTTAAGAACAACAAGGGCCTTGAGATCCTCGAGACCACCTATGCTGATGAAGACTATGCAGCCTGCATCAAGAAGGGCAACACCGCACTTCTCAACGCAGTTGATAAGGCTATCAGCGAGCTTATTGAGGATGGCACCATCGATTCCATCGTTGATAAGTATATAAAGTAATTTAAAAATTTTATAGCGCAGAACAGGAATGAGAAATCATTCCTGTTTTTGTGCGTTGTATGGAGAATAAAATGCTAAAGAGTAAAAAAGCGCTCAAACCTATTGCCATAATCTGCACCGTGCTGGTGCTTCTGGGTCTGCTTGCAGGCTTCGTGGTTTATAGCTTTATGGATAATAAGGTTTCGCGTGATATTTCCGTAAAGGAAGCACAGCAGATAGTTGACCGCGCGGTTGATTCGCTCCCGAAGGTCACCGCCAAGGGCTCTAAATATCTGCTTGATGCAACCGATATAAAGGTAAACGGCGTAAAGAAGGGCACCGAGCGTAATTTTGAGGTTTCCTGCGAATATGCAACCCTCGATATCGGCTCGGTCGTAACCGAGCATAAGCAGTCTCTTATCGATGCTGCCTATGTCCTTAGCTATGATGCCGAGCAGGCAGGCAAAAAACTTAACGCCACCAAGATATGCCAGGGTATAGCCGATAATTTTATGGCGCTTATCACCGAGGCAAAGCCCATATCGGGCGAGGTAACCCTCTATATCTATGAGATAGAAAAGGGCAAGTTCTCCCTCTGGTTCAGCGATGAGGCTATAAACACTGTAACGGGCGGACTTGTGAAGGCTGCGAGTGAGCTTGATAAGGTTGTAACTGCTAATCATGCAGGTCGCGCGGTTGATATTGCCAATTCCAACACCCTCCGTAGCGGCGTTAAGGATTATATTGCGCTCAGCAACTATGATTCCGAAAAGCCCATCACGGGCAATTTCCTCGTTCGCTGGGTCAACGATTTCAAATCCGAGTTTAGCCGCAACTTCTTGGAAAACGAAAGATGGCACTATCTCTTTGAAGGCTTGGGCACCACCCTCGCTATCACCGGCTGTGCAGGTCTTATAGGCGTTCTGCTTGGCTTTATCGTTGCTATCATTCGCTGCACCTGCCAGACCACAGGCAAGCTCAAAATAATCGATGCCTTCTGCCGCTTCTATCTAACCATAATCCGCGGCACTCCCGTAATGGTTCAGCTTCTTATCATCTATTTCGTATTGCTGCTGCCTATCGGTGTGCCCAAGTTCACAGCGGCGGTAATCTGCTTCGGTCTCAACAGCGGCGCCTACGTTGCCGAGATTGTCCGCGGTGGCATTATGTCGGTCGATAAGGGTCAGAACGAGGCAGGTCGAAGCCTCGGCTTTAACTTCCCGCAAACAATGTGGCATTTCGTTATTCCGCAGGCATTCAAGGCAGTGCTTCCCGCACTCGCCAACGAATTCATCACCCTCTTAAAGGAATCCTCGGTCGCGTTCTACATAGGCGTTGCCGACCTCACACAGGGCGGTCTTAAGATTCGTTCCATCACCTACAGTAACTTTATGCCGCTTATCGCTGTTGCACTCATCTATCTTGCAATAGTTCTCATCCTCACCCGTCTGGTAGGAATTCTCGAAAGGAGGCTGCGTAAGAGTGACCACTGATAATATCATAAGTGTCCGCGGCCTTGAGAAAACCTTCGGCGATAACGAGGTTCTCCGCGGAGTTAATATCGATATCAAAAAGGGCGACGTTGTGGTTATCGTAGGACCCTCGGGCTGCGGTAAGTCCACATTTCTTCGCACCTTAAATCTTCTCGAGCAGCCCACGGGCGGCGAGATAATTCTCGATGGCACCGATATAACCGATAAAAGCGTTAATATCAATAAACACCGTCAGAGAATGGGAATGGTGTTCCAGCAGTTTAATCTGTTCCCGCATATGACCATCCTTAAAAATATGACCATCGCGCCCATGAAGCTTTTAAAGCTCTCAAAGGCAGATGCCGAAAAGCGTGCTATGGAGCTTTTGGAGCGTGTAGGCCTTGCCGACCGCGCCGATAGTTATCCCTCGCAGCTCTCGGGCGGTCAGAAGCAGCGCGTTGCTATCGTTCGCGCGCTCGCAATGCAGCCCGATATAATGCTGTTCGATGAGCCCACCAGTGCGCTCGATCCCGAAATGGTAGGCGAGGTATTAGAAGTTATGAAGGACCTTGCCAAGAGCGGAATGACCATGGTGGTAGTAACACACGAAATGGGCTTCGCTCGCGAGGTTGCCAGCCGCGTGGTATTCATTGATGAGGGCGTTATCAAGGAGGATAAACCCCCGCAGGAATTCTTCCAAAATCCCGAATGCCCGCGCCTTAAGGATTTCTTAAGCAAGGTATTATAAATAGAAAAAGCACCGTCAGCCGACGGTGCTTTTTTCTATTTCACTATTTCAACCGTTATGTAATTAGTAGTGCTGTGGCGCGTGTGGTTTAAATAAAAGCCGGTTATTCGCACTGTTATATCGCGTTCGAGTGAGCCTGAAACTTCAATACCTAACTGTTCAAGCGGCGAGTTATCCTCACGGATTACCACCCATTTGATTGGCTCATTGTCGCCTGCAACGCGGGGGAAAAGACTGCCATCGGGCGGATAAAACTGCAAAATGTTCTTATAGGTAACGCTCTTGTTATAGCGCACCTTGCCGCTCACCGTAATATCGCAGGAAAACTCGGCACGAATGTTTAAAAACCCATCATCCGCCGTGCGCGAGAGCAGCTTCTCAAGCTTAAACTCACCGATTTGCTCGCCAACCTTAATTTCCTTTGCTTCACTTTTGGTGTTAAAGGTGGCGCTTTTGGCGTTTTTATAATCGAGCATTTCGGTTTCGTATCCGCTAAAGGAGAGCGATTCGCTCTCGTGCCCCTCCTCGGAGGAGCAGCCGCACAAAAGCAGCAAAATACTTAAAACGAGTATTAAAATCTTCAAAGGGCTCACCGTCCTTTATTCAACTCCGCGGTAGTAAAGTCCGCGTGTGTAATCAGAATTCGGGGATTTCTTTTCGAGATAGCGGTTTATAATTTCCGTGCATTCCTCAGCCTGCTCGGTAGTAAAATAAAGCAGGGCGTAATCACAGGAGAATTCATCAATTCTCTCGGCAAGGTAGGTGGGGCGCGAGTTTAAAAGCTCAGTGTATCCGCTGCGGCACCGAAACGGGAAGGTTATTCCCTTGCGGTCGGTTATTTCACCGCGGCAATTTTCACACCCGCCACCATTTTTTTGCGGGCAGTTGCGCATAAGCATAAGCGGCTGCCTGCCATAGGCCAAAAAAGCGGTAGGAACGGGGGACGCGATTTCGTTTATCATATCACAGCGCGCCTCGGGCGACAGTACCACCGCAGCAGCGCCCAACCCGGCGGCGGTTGCGGCACTTTGGCTATTATAGATATTCATCGAATAATCGAACCAAGGCTTTATTCCCGCCTCGCGGCAGAGTGCGACCTCGGCAATATTTCCGCAAAACGCGTATTCAATGCCAAAATCTTTAGCAAGGGCCAAACGCTTTTTTAAATATGCCTCATTCGTAATTCCTCGCGGGAGGGTTACGTATAGCGGAACCGAAAGTGAGAGAGAGGCAAAATCCTCCTCAATAGGCACCGCCACCGCCTCGATTCCCGAAAGCGATTCCGGCAGCTGCGATATATGCGAGAACACAGCAATAAATTTCGCGATTTTTCTTGTGACCTCGTGGGGTGCAAGCGAACAGTCGGTATCGGGCAGGGGAGAGGCTTCTCCGCGCTCCTGCAGCAGCTTTTCGAGAGCATCGCGGCGCAGCTCGCCGATAGCCGCTCCCGAAACGGCAAGACCCTCGCCGAGGGTAATTTCAAGTTTTTCAAAATAAAACGGCGTGCCGCCCGTTTTTTCAAGTTTTGAACGCAAGCTGTCCTCGCTCGCAGGGCGGTTTTGTGCTTTTTCCGCCACAGCGCCCGAAAGGGTGACCGTGTGGGTGCCGTCACTCACCGAAAGGGTGGCAGCTTTGCCTGCCTCAGTCATCGAAAAATTACCGTTTATGGCAACGCTTTGGCGCTCGCGGCGGTATAATTCGTGCAGTGAGTTTATAACCTCGGCCGACATAATAACGTCATCCTTAGTGCGGATGCCGAACATATCGGGACCTAATTTGTTTTCGTAATAACCGCTTGTGAAGCCGCTGCGCGAGAAAACCTTGCCAAGGGTTTCCTTAATATTCTCGCAGGGCTCGCCGTCGGCACTTTTGCGGCAAACGGCGGTAGCCGCCGCAACGTATTCGGGGCGCTTCATTCTGCCCTCGATTTTCAGGCTGGCAACCCCCATATCGCGGAGTTCATCAATGTATTCAACAAGGCTTAAATCCTTAAGACTTAAATCGTAGCCTGTGCCGCCCTCGACGGCAAAGGGAAGTCTGCAGGGGCCGGCGCAAAGTCCGCGGTTGCCGCTGCGACCGCCGAGCATGGCACTTAAAAGACACTGTCCCGACATGCACATGCAAAGCGCGCCGTGCACGAAAACCTCCACCGTCATCGAAAGGTCGCGAGCAGTTTTTGTGAACTCGCGCAGTTCCTCGCGGCTCATCTCGCGCGAGGCAACCACTCTGCAAAAGCCGAGTTCCTTTAAGGCGATAAGCGCCGAGGGACTATGCGCGGTCAACTGTGTGGAGGCGTGCAATGCAAGTGAGGGGATCCGCTCGTGCAAGAGCCTTGCAAGACCCAAATCCTGCACAATAGCCGCCGATACACCCACCGAATGGGCAAAAGCGGCTGCGGCGAGCGCACGCGGCAACTCACCGTCGGATAAAAGCGTGTTAAGCGTTAAATAAACCTTAACACCGCGTTCCTTGCAGTATTTAACTGCGGCGGCAAAAGCGTCGCGGTCGAAATTGTCGGCGTTTCTACGGGCATTAAAATCCGAAAAGCCCATATAAACCGCATCTGCGCCCGAGCGCACTGCGGCTGTGAGCATCTCACTGTTGCCAACGGGGGAGAGTATCTCAATACTGTTCGTTTTCTTGTGTTTCCTTTTCGTAGTATGCAAGCTTGCGCTTTAAAATATCGGCTTCCAGCTTGGCGCAGGCAGTATCCTCCAATGCTCGCTTGAGTTCCATGCGAAGCTCGTTGTTTTCGCGTTGCTGCTTTTTCTCATTATCATATGCCTCGAGCGCAGCAAACACCGCCACCATAGTGGTCGATAAAAAGGGACTGTTTTTTGCTATAGTGTCCAGTCTGCGGTCAAGTTCAGATGCAAGGGTCTTAACGTAAAGCTCGTCATCATCAGAATGGATGCAGTATTCCATTCCTCCAACCTTAACTTTAATAGTGTGCTTCATTTTTTTAAAACACCCCTTTATTTTTTCTTAAATTCATTATATAATAAATCTGTCAATTTTTAAAGTATTTTATGAAAAGAGAATGATTTATGAAATATTTAGTAGTTTTGTGTGATGGAATGGCCGATACCCCGAGTGAAATTCTCTCGGGCAAAACCCCTATGGAGCTCGCCCAAAAGCCTGCAATTGATGCGCTTGCAAGCAAGGCCGAATGTGGTCTTTGCCGCACCGTTGCCGCAGGACTAAAGCCGGGCAGCGACGTTGCAAACCTCTCGGTTATGGGATATGACCCTGCCGTTTGCTATAGCGGACGTTCTCCGCTCGAGGCTGCAAGCATAGGCGTTGATTTAAAGGAGACCGACGTTGCACTGCGCTGCAACCTCGTAACTCTATCGGATGAAGAAAACTATGCCGATAAAACTATGGTAGATTATTGTGCCGACGATATCTCCACCGCCGAGGCAGCCGAGATAATCAAAACGGTTAAAGAGGTGTTTGATTCCAAAGAATACACCTTTTATAGCGGCGTAAGTTACCGCCATTGCCTGGTTGTTGCAAACGGCACCACCGACCTCGGAAATATGACCCCTCCGCACGATATCTCTGGCAGGGTGGTTGGCGAATATTTAAGCGATAGCGAAAATGCCGCCCCGCTTATCGAACTTATGAAAAAGAGCTATAGCGTGCTTAAAGATCACGAAATAAATAAAAAGCGCATAGCCCGCGGTAAGCGCCCCGCCAACTCCATTTGGCTGTGGGGCGAGGGCAGAAAACCCGTGCTCCAGAACTTCCGCGAAAAGAACGGCGTTTCGGGCGCTGTTGTTTCGGCGGTTGACCTGCTCAAGGGCATCGGCATCTGCGCAGGCATGGCAACGGTTGACGTTGAGGGTGCCACCGGCTACATAGATACTAATTTTGAGGGCAAAACTGCCGCCGCCCGAGAGCTTTTCGATAAAGGATACGACCTTGTTTACGTTCATCTTGAGGCTCCCGATGAATGCGGTCACCGCGGTGAGGCAGAAAACAAGGTTAAGGCTATCGAGATTATCGATAACAAGGTGGTAGCACCGCTTATAGAGTATCTAAAAGAAAAGGGCGAGGGATATCGCGTGCTCATAATGCCCGACCATCCCACACCACTTAATATAAAAACCCACTCCTCCGAGC
Organism: Acutalibacteraceae bacterium; assembly: GCA_045655625.1. Classification (GTDB taxonomy): domain Bacteria; phylum Bacillota; class Clostridia; order Oscillospirales; family Acutalibacteraceae; genus SIG589. The sequence goes on along the minus strand of JAZOPP010000011.1, from coordinate 27,161 downwards.
CGGTTCCGTATTTAATTTTCGATAGCGAGAATGAAAAGCAGGGTGTTTCCTGTTTCACAGAGGCTGCCGCTTCCGCCACCGGCACCTTTATCGAACACGGCCCTTCGGTTATGGATAAACTTTTAGGTAAGTAAAAGAAAAAGCGTCGCAGTTTTCACTGCGGCGCTTTTTGCAACCTTTAAGTATTTTTTTCGGTGTTTTGTGTGGCGGCTTCGGGCTCTGCCTGCTCGCCGAGCAGCTTGGCGCGTGCTGCCTTGCGCGCTATGTGCGAGGTATCAAGCGGAATTATTTTATTAAACACGCAGGTGTGCTTGGGGGTAACCGTTCGGTCCTCGTGCATGCTGCCGAAATACCAGTGCCTGAAGGTGCAGCCGCGGTCAATCTCCTCAAGATAACCGTTGAGCTTGTTAACCTGGTCGGCTCTGCCTTGGCGCAGCAGCATCGCGCTTTTAACAAGGCTTGGCGGCTCGTGGGTCAGCACGTAATCAACGTAAAGTCCCTCTTCATCCAAGGCCTCAGCGCCCGTTGCAAGCTCGGCAGGGGAGGGAAGCTCATCCTTCCACCAACTTTTATCCTTGCGTATCTCAATATCGCCGCTCTCTCCACCGCCCATGGTGAAAACGCGGCAGCCGTCCAAATCGAAAACCTGTCCGCGCATCATATGGTAGAGGTTATCGCCGATGCGGTGCACAAGTCCGCCCTTCCAGCGCGTAACGCGGTAGGAATTTATCATATCGAAATTTTCGTGGGTTCCGTCTAAGAATGCAATGGTAAATTTGCGGCTCGATAAAAATTTAATAGCCTTTTTCTCGCGCTCCGAGCCATCCCACAAAAATCCGAAATCGCCCAGCACGATAAGTGTATCGCCGCTTTTGAGCTTATACCATTCCTTATCGTAAATGCGCGATTCGTCTCCGTGCATATCTCCGGTAAGATAATACATTTTATTCCTCCATAAAAATTTAAAAAAACGCTTTAATTTTTCTATCACATACGCTATACTGTTATTAGTATAGCATAAGTTGAGGAAGATTACTATGGAAAAAAGAATTTTTAGCTTCATTTTCTGTATAATACTTATCTTTTCGGTTTTCTCGGTTTCCGCGAGCGCCTATCAGCTTTCGGGCTTCGAGGTAAGTGCCGAGGGCGCGCTCATCGCCAGCCTTGATACGGGCGACGTGCTTTATAAGAAAAATACAGATAAGCGCTTATATCCCGCCTCCCTCACCAAGATTATGACTGCGGTGCTGGTGCTTGAGAATACCGATAATCTCGATAGCGAGATTATCACCGTAAGCTACGATGCCATTCACGACCTCGATGGTACCGGTTCCTCAATGGGCGGTCTTATCGAGGGCGAGCAAATAACCGCGCGCCAGGCGCTTTATTTCTTGCTTATGAAATCGGCAAACGAGGGCTCGAATGCCGTTGCCGAGCACTATGGCGGAAGCATTAGCGGCTTTGTGGGAATGATGAACGAAAAAGCAAAAGAACTCGGCATGAACGGTACCCACTATGCCAACGCCCACGGTCTGCACGATAAAGAGCACTACACCACCGTTGCGGATATGTACACGCTCATAAAGCATGCATTATCCTTCCCCGAGTTTAAGGAGATAACCTCCACCACCCGCTATACCGTTCCGGCCACCAATAAATCGGGTGAGAGACTGCTGGCAACCACCGTATTTTTGCAGGACAGGCATAATGCCGCATCCCCATCATATTATTATCCGTATGCCGCAGGCATCAAAACAGGATATACCGATGAGGCGGGCCGCTGTCTTATCAGCACCGCATCCAAGGGCGGATATAACTACGTTTGTATTTTAATGAACAGCACAGTCCGCAACGCAAACGGCGCGCTCGTGCGCTATGAGTTCGGCGATAGCAAGGCTCTCTATGAATGGGCTTTTAACAATTTCGAATATAAAACCGTGGTGGATGAAAATGCTCCCGTGGCAGAGGCTAAGGTTAACCTCTGCTGGGATCAAGATTACGTTCCGCTGCTTTTGGAGGGCGGCCTCTCGGCAATACTGCCCAAGGATGCCGATTCCTCCACCGTGCAGATAAAAACCGAACCCTATAAAAAATCCTTCGATGCACCCATAAAAAAGGGCGAGGTGCTCGGCACCGCCGAGATATCCTATGCAGGCGAGGTGCTTGGCACGGTCAACCTCGTAGCAGGCGAAACCCTTAAAGCCAACTTTATTTTAAAGGCTATGCGTTCTATAAAGCGCGCCTTCACCTCCTCCACCTTTAAGATTATCGTTGTGCTGGTTATTCTGGCCATAATCGCGTTTATCTTAACCATTGTGTTTATGAACCGCAAGCGCCGTTCCCGCCGCGGAAGATATCGTCCTTATAAAAAACGTAAATAGTAAAACGGCACCGTGGAAAACGGTGCCGAAAATTTTGTAAAATTTTATTCGCACCCCTTGAATATGGCGAACAAAAGGAGTAAACTGTTATTATAATTTTCAGAAAGGAAGGTGCCGTGATGCAGGCTAAGCAATCGTTCGCTAAAACTCGACTGCCGTTTATGCTGCTTTTCCCGGTCGTAGTTTTTTATTTTGAAATCATTTTCCATATAAGCACGGTTGGAAACCGTATCGACGTCAGCTATTTCTATATGGCACTTTTCTCGGTCTCGTTTGGTGCTATCGGCTATCTGCTCACCTCAATTTGCAAAAACGAAAAGGCAAACTATTATATAACCGCCACAGTTTTGGGACTCACCGCGGTTATGTATCTCGTTTTTTATTTTATCTATAAGCAGTTCAAAATAGTCTATGACCTTAACACCGTTTTAGGCGGCGCAGGCGATGCTGTTGGCGGTTTCCAGGCGGATATAATCAGACTTATCTTCTGCTTCGATGGCATTTTTAAAATTCTTTTATATTTCGCACCCGTTATCGCGTTCATCATTTTAGGTCGCAAGCATATCCGTCCGCGTCAGGCTTGCGCGTTTGTCCGCGTAGCGGCAGCGGTTTTAATGGTTGTTTTCTATCTGCTCGGCATTCTTTTCGTGTCGCTCGGCAGAAACGCCAACCTCTATAAAAAGGAATATGAATTCAATATGGCTGTGGGTCGTTTTGGTCTGCTCACGGGTCTGCGACTTGATGCTCAGCAGCTGCTTTTCGGCGGCGGCAAGGGCGATTTTGAAACCGAACAAACCGATACCCCCGCACCCGATACAAAGCCTAAGCCCATAGTTTATGAGGATAATAAAATGGACCTCGATTTCTCCAAACCCTGCTCGGGCACCATCAAGGAGTTGAACGAATACGTCCAGAGTCTCACCCCCAGTAAGCAGAATAAATACACAGGGCTTTTCAAGGATAAAAACCTTATCCTCATCAGCGCCGAGGCATTCTCTGCCGAGGTTATCGATCCCGAGCTCACCCCCACACTTTATCGTTTGCTCACTAAGGGTATAAACTTCACCGATTATTATCAGCCCGCCAGCGCAGGCACAACGGGCGGCGAATATCAAAACATTTTTGGTATGCTTCCCACCGCGGGCGGCAAATCCTTTAAGAACACCGCCAAGCATCTCAATTATCTCACAATGGGCAGCCAGCTCGACCGTCTGGGTTACTATGGCCGCGCATTCCATAATAACTCCTATACCTATTATTCCCGCAACGAAACCCATATAAATCTTGGCTATTCTCACGGCTTTATGGGCTATGGCAACGGCATGGAGCAATACGTTCAAAACCTCTGGCCGCAGAGCGACCTTGAAATGTTCAAAGGCACCCTGCCGACCTATATCGATAACGAGAAATTCAACGTGTATTATATGACGGTCAGCGGTCACAGCGGTTATAGCCGCAGCGGCAATATGATGACCGCTAAAAACTGGGACCGTGTGGCTCACCTTTCGTACTCTGATGCAGTTAAGGGCTATCTCGCCGCAAACCTAGAGCTTGAGGATGCTATGGCTTATCTCGTTTCGGAGCTTGAGGCAAAGGGCAAGGCGGATGATACCGTAATCTGCCTCACGACCGACCATTTCCCCTACGGACTTGACACTAACGGAATACTCGGCAATATGCCCAACCTCTCCGAACTCTATGGCTACGACGTTAAAACCATATTCCAGCGCGACCATTCCGCACTTATAATGTGGTGCGGCAGCCTTGAGGATGAGGAGCCGATTATCGTGGATGAACCCACCTTCAGCCTTGATATTCTGCCCACGCTCTCCAATTTGTTCGGCCTTGAGTTTGATTCTCGCCTCATGCCGGGACGCGACGTATTCTCGGATGCCGAGGCAATAGTGTTCAACGCGAGCTATGGCTGGAAAACCGAGCTCGGCACCTATGATTCCGCAAGCGGCGGCTTCACTAAAAAGGATGCCGATACCGTGGTGCCGGAGGGCTACGTTGATAGAATAAAAACCATAGTCCGCAATAAGATGCGCTTCTGCACAGGCGCGCTCAATACCGATTATTATAGATACCTTTTCGGATAAAGCAAAACCCCGATGAAAAATCATCGGGGTTTATTTTATTGCTTTTCCAGCACCTTAACTATCTTGCCGATTATCATGTAGTGGCGGTCGTCAGCAGGGTAGAGCTCCTCGCATTCGCCGAGGGTGAAGCAATCCTTCTGCAGCCTGCCGCAGTAGCGCTTTTGGCAGATAAGCACCAGCCTTGCCTCTTGGAAATAAACGCTGCCGTCCGAGAAAACGGGGGTGAGGCCCGTAAGCGACGCCTTATCCACGTCGCGACCCGACATTTTGCCGCAAACTGCGTGAATATCCTTACGGTCGCCATAGAACGAGAGTGTGAAATAATCACTCTTTTCAACAAACTCCATGGTGTAGCGCTGTGGGCGAATGGCGATAACAACCGAATCATTGTGCCACATTTCGCCGAGGAAGCCCCAGCTCGCGGTCATCATATTAAAGCCCTGTTCATCGCCTGCCGAAATGAGCATCCATTCCTCATCGATCATCTTTATCGGGTTGCCCTTAATCTCCTTAGGGCTTATTTCCTTGAACATAAAAAACCTCCTGAATCCGTAGTATAAATTATATTAATAATATTTAAAATCAATGCATTCCTTGCGGTTAAGCAATCTTAGATAGCGGCTGCATTCACACTGCGCATCATAAAGTGATAAGCATTTATAGTTGCCGCACTCCTGCCTCGTGCTGCCGAATATTTCGCCCTCATGGTCGATGGTTCTCTGCAGCGCGTCTTTGAGCGCTTTTAGCACCTTTTGCGGCTCTTCATCGCGCACCAGCAGATAAAATCCCGTTCTGCAGCCCATCGGCCCGAAATATATCACCTTATCGCCGATTTCGCCGCTGCGCAGATAGGTTGCCAGCATATGTTCAACCGAGTGCATGGTGCGGTCGTCTAAAAAGTCGCCTGCGTTGGGAATTCTTGTGCGCAGGTCGTAGGTGGTGATATCACCGTCAATACGCGAGATATAAATTCCCGGCAGTATCCTATCGTGATCCACCGAAAAGCTTGCTATTCTTTCTGGAGTTTCGTTCATAATAAAACCTCACTAAACCATTATTTTATCGCCGTCATCGGGCAGAAGCAGTTGGAACTTTAGTCTATTTGAAAGCGCTTCAAACTCCGCATACTTTTCGGCGGGCGCTATATGTATTATAGCGGCGCACGCCGAGCCTGTTTCGGCAATTTTCTCGCAAACAGCCGCAGCCGATGAGTGCGCGCACTCGGTTATTATAATATCAGCGCTCCTATGAGGGAAATCCTCAAGCGTGGGGGAGAGGTCGCTCGTTATAACGGCGGTCTTACCGCCCGCGTTTATATGGAATGCATAAGAGGGCAGACCCGCCCCCGCCATATGCGCGGTGAGAATAGCCGAGACGGATATATTCTCATCACTGTAAAATTCACCCGAGCGAATAAGCGAGAGTGTTATATTTTTGCATTCGCGGCGGTGCTGGAAAAACGCAAAAGCGTTAAAGGCATCTATTCCACGCCGCTCCGAGAGATAAACGGGGCATTTAATACCAAAATACTCCGCGAGGTTCATAATATCGTGCAGACCGTTCATATGGTCGCCGTGCAGATGCGAGATAAAAATCGCGCGCAGTTTTTTTGGCTCAAACCCATATTTTATAAGCGCGTCAAGCGCACCGCTGCCCGCATCAAAAAGATAGAGCGCATCGCCTATCTCCAGCAAAATGCTTTGCTGTGCGCGCTCCTTTTGCGGAGCACCGTAACTCGTGCCGAGAAAAACGATTTTCATTCGTATCACCTCAATTTTTATTATAGCAAATAAAAATATAAAGGGCAAGCAATGCTTGCCCTTTGCATTATTTTTCAAGGTCATCGAGAGCCATTTTTACCGCCGCAATAACAAAAGCAGAAAAGGTGCAGTCCTTTCCTTGTATTTCCTTTTCGACTTTTTCTATCACATCGTTGGGAAAACGAATTGTTTTGTTGGTTGTTGCCGGCGTTGAAGGAATTTTAAATTTGCCCACGTTTGACACCTCGCAATACGTTTGTATTGCTTTTAGTGTATGGCATTTACGATTAAAAATATGCATTGCATTTGCAATGCATATTTGTTATTATTATTGTAGGAGGGATATAAATGGCTGAGTTTTGTTATGAATGTTTTAATGAGACATTTGGCACAAATTTTCCTAAGGAAAAGTTAAAAATGTCAAAGGAACTTGAGTTGTGTGAAGGATGCGCTCAATATAAACACGTTGTGGTTAAAATTGGGAAAAGTTTTTTCGAAGAGTTTTTTGAAAAAATGTTGGGACGGTAAGAAATGTTAGCGTTTATTACGGATTTTTTTTCGATGCTTTTTCGCGCTTGACTTTTATAAATGCGAATGGGGATACGGTGCGCTCTCGGTTTTGCCGATGGCTCCGAGCCATTTGCGGCAAAACCATCGTGCTGCCGACTCGGGCAGACTGCAACGCCTATCGCGGCGTTGCACCTGCTTCGACGAACCCAAGGGTTCTCATCCCAATCGGCGCCAATAAAAAATAGCCCACCAGAAGGTGTACTATTTTTATTGGCGGAGAGAGGGGGATTCGAACCCCCGAAGTGGTATTAGCACTTACACGATTTCCAGTCGTGCTAATACCCTCTCTAGAAAACAACCTCAATATCTAGTAAATTATAGGTAAAACATAGTATAAACTAATACTATATATTGTTTTTGTGCTTTATAGATATATAATACCTATCGCACGATTAGGTTAATCTTATTATAAAAAAATTTCTATTATTTGTCAAGTATTATCTTCTATTACTTTGTCGGGATAATTCCGTCTAGAACCTCTTTTAATGTTTTATCTAGTGTTGCTCTTAACATATTGATAATTAAATTCTCTATAAAACTCTTATTCTTGTTATAACTACCTCTTCTATATTTTGACTCTTTATAATTCTCCATAGCGGGTTTCTTATTTAGCTAGTTATAATATCTATCTGGTAATTTTCCAGAAGAGTGATAGTATTCTATCATATCATAGTCCATTTCTTTATATCCTTTCTATAGACTACTAACAGACAAAGTCTGTTAGTAGTCTATTATATTTCTTTGAGTATTATATATTTATATTTCTATATTCATTTTGGGTATTTCATAGAAGATATAGCTATTATTTTCTTTCTATAAATATCCTTTTGTTATTAGTTCTTTTACTGCTCTGTTATAAGAGCTTTTGCTTCCTATGCCCCAAGTCAGCGCGTCAGCGCAAGAAAGCGCTAGAATATATCTGTCTTGGTTTTTTGCCAGATACAACCACATCTTGAACGCGACACCAGAAAGCTCGTTAGAAGCGATTTTTAGCGCTTTTAGAGATATTACTGTGTGTATTCCGTTCTTTTCCTTTGATATAGTAACTCTCTTCTGGTTAGATACTGTTCTCATTGTCTTGCTTTTTCTCCTTTTCTATCATTTGATAATAAGCTCTAACATTATCTTCTCTAGATAACCAGCGAAGATTTTCGGCTCTGTTGTCTTTCTTGTCTCCGTTGATATGGTCTATTGTGTCTTTATCTTTTGGGTTGTCGTTTATTATAAAAGCCTTTGCGACAAGCTAATGAACCAGAAAGGTCTTCCGTTCTTCTAGGTAAATATCTACTCTATAATATCCTTTTTGGTTCATATATGGCTTTAGTAGTCTAGCCTTTGTTCCTTGATAACTCTTAACTCTTCCTAAAGAACTGACGAAATATTTCCCTCTATCGTCTATCGGTCTCCATTCTTCTGTCGGTAGATTTTCTATTATGTCTTCTGCATATTCTTTCCCGAAAGCCAGCCTATAAAGACTCTTTAGAGTTCTTCTTACCTTGCGACCTTCTTTTGTCGTTAGAGTATAGCTCCAATTTTTTCCTAGCTGTAGCTAGCTCTAGTTAGCTCTATCTATAATAAAACCTTGTTCTGTGATAAAGTAATCATTCTTAAATCCTAATTGAGCTAGCGGGCAACAAATAGTGTTTTTCATTATGTGTTTCTCCTTTATTCTTTTAGTAGTGAGATTATCTCTTTTAATCTCTGTTGTTTTTGATAGCTTAAATTATAATAACCTTTCAACCAGCAATAAAAGCTGTCTATCTTAATCTCTAGGTTCTCTGCAAGCTCCTTATAGGTAATACCCTAAAGAGCTTTTAGTAATTTACACTCTTCTCTTAATTTATCATTCATTTAGACTCTCCATTCTTTTCTTTTTTCTACGGAAAACTATAGTTAATAGGCAACATAAAAACCCGCCACAAAGCTCTATATCTGTGGCGGGTTTTTTATACACTATTGTCTTCCGCTAATGATACTGAAAATCATTTCTATAAGATTTTATAGTTTTGACCAAAGGCGGGGGATAGTTATGGGATAGATAGAAAATATAAGCTTTTTTTGGTTGTGTCTGGCTTTTCCTCCGACCAAGAGGGTTTTCTATTTTCTACTACGGAAAACAATATATATTGTAATTCCCGGGAATTGCTGTTATACTCTTATAGAAAGGTGGTAATTTTCTTATGGATAAAACACCGATAGAGAAGAAAATAGACAAGCTAGAGACAAGACTATCAATAGCGGGCTTTGTAGCTGTTCTATTAGCTTTTGGCGCTTTTTTGCTTGCGGGTTATTTAGCCGAGAATGTTTTTACCTATGAGGTTATAGAAGAGAAGACCAAGAGAGAATCATATCAGCACATCATAGGAGAGGTTGACACATATATCTGTTATACTACAACCTATGGAGACCATTATCACGCTAGCGGGTGCGGTTCTCTTTGGAATAGCAAACATCAAACGACTGTCTATGAAGCCGAGAGAAGAGGTTATGATAACTGTCGCAAGTGTGAACCATACGAAAGGACAACCTTGACCTTGACCGAGACTAGATATAGAGATGTAACCTATCAAGAGAGTATAACAAAGCAACCGAAGCTAGAGCTTTGTGTTATTGCTTTATTGCTGGTAATTATTCTCTATGCGCCCATTTCGCTGACACTTAATAGAAAGATAGCAATACTAAAAAAAGAGAAGAGTGGGGTATCATAAACCCCACTCTTTTACTCTTCTGTAGAATGTATTAGGCTTTAGGTCTAACCTTTTCATACACTCTGTAGCTGTGATATTGCCTGCTCTCCACTCTTTGACAAGCTCTTCAAATCTCTGTCTATCAATTTCCATTTTAGACTTGCCTTGATAGAGACCTTTTTCTCTGGCTATCGCGATACCCTCGCGCTGTCTTTCAAGAATGTTCTCTCTTTCAAGTTCCGCTATCGCGCCGAAGACTGTCAACATAAATTTTCCTTGAGGGGTGCTGGTGTCTATGCTTTCTTTAAGACTTACAAAGTGGACTCCCTTTTGGTTGAGAGTGTCTATTATGGATAACAAGTCTTTTGTGTTTCTTGCTATTCGGCTGATACTCTCTGTGATTACTATGTCTCCCTTTCGGCAAAAAGCTAGGAGAGCTTTTAGGCTTTCTCTTTCCGCGTTCTTTCCGCTTTGCTTGTCTATGTATAGACCTTCCTTTTCTACACCTCTCTCTAGGAGCGCTCTAGTCTGGCGCTCTTCGTTCTGTTCCTCTGTTGATACTCTAATATAACCTAATAACATTTCTATCAGTTCCTTTCTTTTTGTTTCTATGTCTGTCATAGAACTCTTTTGTCTATGTCAATAATATACCACACTTTTAGCAATATGTCAATAGGCAATTTAGGACTTTATTGACACACTTTTTTCTACCTTTTGGCTGTGGCTATAGGGTATGCTCTATTGACACAGCTATCTAATCATTGACACAGCTTTCTATATGTGATATTATTTATCTAGGAGCTTTCCTAAAAAAGATATAGAAAGAGGTTTTATTTATGGCTTCTAGCAAACCCACACTTAACCCGCTAACCGATACTCCTACAAACAAGACACAGATTACTAAACCCTTTATGCTTGCTTTTATGAAGAGTGAAAAGGCAACAGACGAAGACAGAAGATGGTTCAAAGCTCTTGTTACTAACCCCGATAACCAGAAAGAGCAAGTAAACCAGCTTAACGGCGAGACTTATATGGATATTGATATTCCAGTAGTTCGCAAGGCTTTCGTTGACCGCTTCTTCCCCCAGCTTAATGCAAAGAAGCAGAGCAAGTCTTTCATTGATGAGATAGCAGACTTAATCTAGTAAATTAAAAGAGCAAGGTTTTAGACCTTGCTCTTTTTTTATTTCTTCGCGTGTTTTGTTGTTAGTGTTTCTCCCGACTTTGTGCGGAGCTTTGATAGGGTAGAGTGTTCTTCCATAGCTGCTTTCACATCATACGCGTAGAGATTAGAATAGCGCTTTACCATATCAAGGTCAGAGTGTGTCAGTATCTTTGCTAGAGTGATAATGTCTCCGCCCGATGTTATCCAGTTCTTTGCAAAACAATGGCGGAATAGATGTATGCTGGTCTTCTGGACTCCTCTGCGGAGATTATAGTGTCTTATCGCGTGGTAAAGACCGCCTCTGGTTAATTGCTCGTCATATTCATTAGCAAAGAGGTAATCTTCTTCTGTGAGGTCTCCGCCAGTTCTCCATTTACCGATAAACTCTGTTAGAATAGCTATCATTTTTCTCTCTAACCCCAGCCTTACAACCTTATGCGCTTTTGTGGTGTTAAATATTATATAGCCCTCTTCTAAATCAACATCACCGATTTTTATATTGATTATAGTGTTCTCTCTTGCGCCAGTAGCCAGAAGAAGATTTATAATAACCCAGTTTCTATACTCTGGATAACAGCGGGTGTCTGGTTTTACTAGGAGCTTCTGTAGTTCTTTATCGGTGTAAACCTGCTTTGCTGGTGGTTCTACCTCTTTGATAGGACACCTAAAGTATTTTATGTAGCCTTGCTCTTCGCACCATTTACCAAAGGCGCGGAAGCCCCGCAAATAAGAGTTAATAGTTTGCTGGTTTACCTCTCCAAGAGAAGCTATAAAACCAATTCGGCAAACATCATTCTCTATAAATTCTACTTGACACTCGTTAGCGGGCGAGCCTATTTCTTCTAGAAACTTTTCTAGTTTTTTGTAGAAGCGCGTATAGAAGTCAATAGTAGCGGGACTGTTGCCCTTTGTCTTCTGCTCAACAATAAAGCCAAGCCAAGCATAATGAACACTTATCGTGCTTCCTAAAAAATCACTATACTGTCTGTCTAGTCTTTCATACTTTTGCGCTGGTGTGAGGTTGTTCTTTGGTGTGATTTTCTTTCTTGCCATAGTATCACGACTCCTTAAAAAGATTATACCATACACAATATACGATTAGCAATAAAAGTTTACCTAAAAACCAGACACACGATTAGTCTCTTTTTTTGCTCTCTTTTGGTTTTGCTTATTGCACCAATAGAAGAGCAAAAAAAATACCTCAAACCCGCTATCTTACTAGGGGTTTGAGGTCTGGCGGAGAGAGGGGGATTCGAACCCCCGAAGTGGTATTAGCACTTACACGATTTCCAGTCGTGCGCCTTAGACCAGCTCAGCCATCTCTCCAAACTGCTACCGTAATATTATACATATCACGGCAGTAAAAATCAAGTATTATTTTTTTTATTTTCAAATAAAGGGTTTTTCTTTAAAAAACTGCATAACGGCAACCCGCCTATATAAACCACAGCAAGCTCGCCGAGCGCAACCGTGGCGGCAGCATAAAGGAATCCAACGTCCCCCAAGAATATCGCAAGTTCCGCTCCGATTATCAGCCCGTTGGCAAGGGCGGGCAAGGAAAGCAGCAACCATAAGGGGAGTTTGCTTCGCAAAAGGTGCATCGCGGCAGCGGCAATAAGGGTGGCAGCTGTGCCGAACAGCATATCAACGGGACCCAGGGAACTGCCAATGTTGGAAATAACGCAGCCGAGCGTGAGCCCTCCTATTGCGTGGGGCGTAAATATCGGCAGCACCGTCAGCACCTCGGATAAGCGGAATTGCACCGCTCCGTATGCCAGACCCATTGCCGCCGAAATGTAGGTGAGAACTGCATAAAAGGCGGCTATGAGCGCACCTATCACGAGCCCTCTCGTTTTGTTTTTCATTTCTTTCACTCCGTAGTTTTATTTTACGTCAGGATGGTTTCGAACTGACGGTTTTGCCTTAGTGGCAGTTAGCGCAGGAGCCGCCCTCACACTCGTGTATTTCTCCAACGATGGGGGTGGGGTCGATTCCGCGGCGGCGATAATAATCCGAAACAGCCGCCTTAATTGCCTGCTCAGCCAGCACAGAGCAGTGGATTTTGTGTGCCGGCAGACCGCCGAGCGCCTCAACAACCGCCTTGTTTGAGAGGGTGAGAGCCTCCTCGATGGTGTGACCCTTAACCATATCGGTTGCGATAGAGCTGGTGGCAATAGCCGAGCCGCAGCCAAAGGTCTTGAACTTAACGTCCACTATAACGCCGTCCTCAACCTTGATATACATCTTCATTATATCTCCGCACTTGGGGTTACCAACCTCGCCGATACCGTCGGCGTTTTCGATTTCACCCATATTGTGCGGATTATAAAAATGCTCCATTACTTGTTCGGTATACATTATTTTTCGTTCTCCTTAATCGTATCCCAAAGGGGTGACATAGCGCGCAGCTTCTCAACTATCTCGGGCAGAACCGACATAATATATTGCGCGTCCTCTAAAGTGTTGCCCTCGCCAAAGGAAAGGCGGAGCGAGCCGTGGGCTATTTCGTGGGGCAGACCCAAGCTCAAAAGCACGTGGCTGGGGTCGAGCGAGCCCGAGGTGCAGGCGCTTCCGCTCGATGCGCTGATTCCGTTAAAATCAAGCAACAGCAGCAGCGATTCGCCCTCAATTCCCTCAAAGCACATATTAACGTTGCCGGGCAGGCGACTTTCGCGGTCACCATTCAGGCGCGAGCGTTCGATTTTAAGCGCGTTATCAATAATATATTCGCGTATTTCAAGGAGCTTTTTATTTCGCTCCTCCATAGTGCTTGCAGCCTCGCAAAGTGCCGCCGCCATACCAACAACACCTGCGGTGTTTTCGGTTCCTGCTCTGCGACCGAATTCCTGCGCGCCGCCGTTTATCAGTGTGGTTACTACGGTGCCTCGGCGGATATAAAGCGCGCCGACACCCTTGGGTCCGTGGAACTTGTGTGCCGAAAGCGAGAGCATATCAATGTTTTGCTCTTTAACGTCGATTTTCACGTTGCCAACAGCCTGAACCGCATCAGTGTGGAAGGGAACACCCCTTCTTTTGCAAACCGCGCCCAACTCGCGAACGGGCTGAACGGTGCCGATTTCGTTATTGGCATACATAATGGTAACGAGGCAGGTATCCTCGCGGATAGCGTTTTCAAGGTCCTCGACTCTTACAAGTCCGTTTTCATAAACGGGCAGATAGGTAACCGAAAAGCCCTGCTTTTCGAGCGCCGACAGAGTGTGCAGCACCGCGTGGTGCTCAAATACCGAGGTTATAATGTGCTTCTTCCCCTTGCGTGCGCCTGCCTCGGCGGCACCCTTTATCGCCCAGTTATCGGCCTCGCTGCCGCCGCTTGTGAAATATATCTCACGCGGACTTGCACCAAGCACGGCGGCAATCTTTTCGCGCGCCTCATCAACCGCGGCGCGTGCTCTGCCACCCATGGAATAAAGGCTGCTCGCGTTGCCGAATTCCTCGGTGAGGTAGGGCATCATTGCTTCGAGCGCTTTAGCACTTAATTTAGTTGTAGCCGAGTTATCGGCGTAAACAAATCTTTTCATTAAAACCGTTCCTTAAATAACAAAAAATCAGCAGAGTATATTTTATACCAAAATGGTACACTTTGCAACTGTTATTTACCTAATTTTTGAAATTTTTTGTCTCCATAACGGCGAGCTTGTCGCAACGCTCATTTTCGGGGTGTCCGTTATGCCCTTTTATCCAGTTTATTTCCACCTCGTGCACCTCTAAAAGGTTAAGCAGCTTCTCCCAAAGGTCGGGATTAAGTGCCGGCTTGCCGTCGGATTTGCGCCAGCCCTTTGCACGCCACGAGGCAGCCCAACCCTGCATAACACCGTCGGCAACGTATTTTGAATCGGTGCAAAGCAGTACCTTGCAGGGTTCCTTTAAAGCTTCGAGTCCCGCTATAACTGCCGAGAGCTCCATGCGGTTGTTGGTGGTTTCCGCCTCGCCGCCCGAGAGCTCCTTTTCAATTTCACCGTAGCGCAAAATAGCACCCCAGCCACCGGGGCCGGGGTTGCCTGAGCAAGCTCCGTCTGTAAAAAGTTTAATTTCCTTTTTCATTTTATCCAACCCCTTAATATCTTCTGAAGTTGCCAACCACCTTGCCGAGAATGCTCGGGTTTTCGGGGTAGATGGGTGAATAATCGGGGTTTTCGGGCATAAGTATCACCTTGCCATCCTGCAGCAACAGGCGCTTAACGGTAGCCTCATCGCCATCCATCGCAACAACTATATCGCCGCTGCGCCAGGCAACGGTTTTATCGGCGATTATAATGTCACCGTCGAGAATGCCGGCATCGCGCATACTCAGTCCCACAACGCGCAGGGCAAAAAGCCCCTCCGAGTCCTTTTGCGGATAGGGAATATAATCCTCAATTTCCTCAACCGCTAAAATGGGCTGACCTGCGGTGATTCTTCCCACAACCGGAACAAAGGTGGAATCCGATGCATTGGTAAGGCGGATTGCACGGGAATTGTGTTTATCACGGGTGATGTAGCCGCACTCCTCAAGCACCTCTAAAATCGCGTGCACCGAGGAGGTCGATTTAATGCCGGTTGCGCGACAAATCTCGCGAACCGTGGGCGGCAATCCACCCGATAGTTCACGCGCCAAAAAATTATAAACGGCAACCTGCTTTTCAGTGAGCTCTGTGTTCTGCATAAACATCACTCCAATTTATCGAACAAATATTCTTTTTTATAGTATAACACGGATTATTCCTCATTGCAAGTGCCGCGTGAAAAAAGGCGGGAAGCCCCCATAAAGACCAAAACTCCGCCTAAAATTTTCCGCAAAACATCCGTGGGAATATGGGGTAGTAAATAAGACCCCAATATAGAGCCCAAAATCCCCAGCGGCGCCATAAAAAGCCAGAGCCTCCAGCGGATTTTCCGCCTTGCGGCATAAAACGTTACTGCCACCATCGCCGTAGGCACGAAGGTTAGCAGATTTATTCCCTGCGCGGTGAGCTGCGGAGTTGCCGTGAAAAGCGATAGAAAAATAAGCAGCACCGTTCCGCCGCCCAGACCCATCGCCGCCGCAATGCCCGAAAAAAATCCTGCCAATATAAATGAAACGTTCATTTTAAAAGTAGTCGCACCCCCGCGTAAATCATAAAAACAGAGAATATTTTTTTAAGCCATTTAGTGGGTATCTTGCCGAGCAGATAAACTCCAAGCACCGCCCCTAACACCGAGGGGATAATAAACGGCGCGGCGTTTTGCAGCGTCACGTGCCCCGCACGCAGATAGCCGGCTGCGCTGACAGCGCTTATCGGCAGCATCACCGCCACCGCGGTCGAGTGCGATAGCTTCTGCTCGGTTTTGAAGCTTTTAATCAGCGGCACCGCCACAAGACCGCCGCCTGCGCCCACCGTTCCGTTTATCAGTCCCACCAGCACGCCGCACAGCGAACAGATAAGTTTTTTCAAAAAATCACCCTCGCATAGTATGTGTATTTTTGTCTAAAACTTTATAAAAAGCTTTTTAAAAATTTCTCTTTACAAATCGATACGGCTATGCTATAATACTCAAGCTACCGTTTACTATGCTCGGGGAGTATGCCGCAAAGCGGACTTCACCTTTCCCCTTGCTTGGTTCACGGCAAATATTTATCAAGAGGTGAAATGAAATGACAAAGGCAGAAAAGCAGCAGATTATTGCAGCTAACGCTACCCACGAGGGTGATACCGGTTCTCCCGAGGTTCAGATCGCAGTGCTTACCACTCGCATCAACGAACTCAACGAGCACTTAAAGGTTCACAAGAACGACCATCACTCCCGTCGCGGCCTTCTCAAGATGGTTGGTCACAGACGTAACCTTCTCGCTTACGTTGCTAAGAACGACATCGAGAGATACCGTGCAATCATCAAGAAACTCGGAATTCGTAAGTAATTCCCCTGAAGCAGGCCGAGTGTTCGGTCTGCTTCATATTTCTTATTGTCCTATAGGTCTTGCAGAGTTTAGCGGTAAATCGATGTGCCGAAATCGCTTCGGCGTATGGATTTATTGCTAAACTGCAGGCCTTCAAAATAAAAGGAGGTAAAAAAATGTTCGAAAACTACAAGGTTTATGAAACCACACTTGCAGGTCGCCCCTTAAAGCTCGAGACCGGTATGATGGCTCAGCTTGCAAACGCAGCCGTTATGGCAACCTATGGCGACACTTCGGTACTCTGTACCGTAACCGCATCCCGCAAACCCCGCGAGGGCGTTGATTTCTTCCCCCTCTCGGTAGATTACGAGGAGAAAATGTATTCCGTTGGCCGTTTCCCCGGCTCCTTCCTCCGTCGTGAGGGCAGAGCAAGCGAAAAGGCTACTCTCGCAGGTCGTTGTATCGACCGTCCCATCCGTCCGCTTTTCCCCAAGGATATGCGTAACGATTGCGGCGTTGTTGCAACCGTTATGTCGGTAGACCCTGATTGCAGCCCCGAGGTTGCAGCCGCTATCGGCGTAAGCACCGCTATCGCAATTTCCGACGTTCCGTGGGATGGCCCCATCTCCAGCGTTAAGGTTGGTCTCGTCGATGGCGAAATCGTTATCAACCCCACCCTTGAGCAGCGCGAAAAGAGCGATCTCGACCTCACCGTTTCCTCCACTGCAGACCTCGTTGCAATGATCGAGGCAGGCGGTAACGAAATCCCGGATGACCTCATGTTCGAGGCTATCATGAAGGGCCACGAGGTTAACCGTGAAATCGTTAAGTTCATAAACGGCATCGTTGCTGAAATCGGCAAGCCGAAGTTCGAGTTCGAATCCAGCAACCCCGATCCCGCTATTATGGAAGAAATCGAAGCTTTCTGCATCGAGGATGTTAAGAAGGCTCTCGATACCGATGATAAGCTCGTTCGCGACGCAGCTTTAGCACCCATCGCAGCCGCCATCCACGAGAAGTTTGATGAGCGCTTCGAGGGCGAGGAAGCCAAGCTCGATGAGATTCTCTATCTCATCCAGAAGCACGTTGTTCGCGATTGGCTCAAGAAGGAGCACAAGCGTGTTGACGGCCGCGGCATTGATGAAATCCGCCCCTTAAACGCACAGGTTGACCTTCTCCCCAGAACCCACGGCACAGGTATGTTCACCCGTGGTCAGACTCAGGTTCTCTCTGTAACCACTCTCGCTCCCGTAAGCGAGGCTCAGAAGCTCGACGGACTCGATGAGCAGGTTGAGAAGCGTTACATTCACCACTATAACTTCCCGTCCTACTCGGTAGGCGAAACCAAGCCGAGCCGCGGACCCGGCCGTCGCGAAATCGGTCACGGTGCACTCGCAGAGCGCGCACTTCTGCCGGTTATCCCCTCGGTTGATGAGTTCCCCTATGCTATCCGCGTAGTTAGTGAGGTTCTCTCCTCCAACGGCTCCACCTCGCAGGCTTCCATCTGCGGTTCCACACTCGCACTTATGGCAGCAGGTGTTCCGATTAAGGCGCCCGTTGCAGGTATCTCCTGTGGCCTTATCACCGGTGATGAGGGCGTATACGGCGACTTTATGACCATGGTTGATATCCAGGGTCTTGAAGATTTCTACGGCGATATGGACTTTAAGGTAGCAGGTACTCACAAGGGAATCACCGCTATCCAGATGGACTTAAAGGTTCACGGTCTCACCCCCGAAATCATCAAGGAAGCATTCGAGAAGACCAACAAGGCTCGTAAGTATATCCTCGATGAGGTTATGCTCCCCGTTATCGGCGAGCCCCGCGCAGAGCTTTCTCCCTATGCTCCCAAGATGCTCACCACCAAGATTGATCCTTCCAAGATTGGCGACGTTATCGGCAAGCAGGGTAAGGTTATTCAGTCTATTCAGGAGCAGTGCGATTGCACCATCAATATTGAGGAAGACGGTCAGGTTTACGTTGCCGGTATTGATATTGATAAGGCAAAGCAGGCTATCGCAATAATCGAAACCATTGCAAACGATCCTGAGATCGGTGCTTTCTATAAGGGTAAGGTAACCCGTCTTATGACCTTCGGCGCATTCGTTGAAATTGCTCCCGGCAAGGAAGGCCTTGTTCACATCAGCAAGCTCGACGTTAAGCGTGTTGAAAAGGTAGAGGACGTTGTTAACGTTGGCGATGAGGTTATCGTTAAGGTAACCGAGATCGACGATCAGGGCAGACTTAACCTCTCCCGTCGCGATGCACTCATCGAAAAGATGGGCATGACCCCCGAAAACGACCTTGATGAAGAAGCAGACCGCAAACCCCGCGGTGACCGCAAGGGCTTCAAAAACCGTCGTAAGTAAGAATTAAAAGCGCAACCCCGTGGATTTCACGGGGTTGCTTTTTTGTTGCATATTTGTTTCGTATTGACAAAAAAATATTTTCCTCTAAGGTAAAAGTTAGGCGGCAGTTTTTTACTGTCGCTGTTTATTTTTAAACCGCTCAAAGGAGGAAAAATGAAACAAAGAATACTTAAGTTTTCGGTCTGCGACCAGAGAATAACTACCGAGGATATTTCGGTCGTAGCCGATAGCAAAAACTATCTCGCCGCCCTGTTTTCGTTTGATAGCACCTGGGACGGCACCGAAAAGACCGCTGTTTTCTCGCAGGGGGAAAAGGTTTATAATATGCTGCTCGAGGGCGATATGTGTCGCATCCCTGCCGAGGTAATCACAGAGGGCGCTTTTTATGTATCGGTCTTCGGCGGTGACCTCATAACCGCCGATAAAATCCGTATCGAGGTAGTGCCTTCGGGACTTATGGAGGGAATCGTTCCGCCTGTTCCCACCGAGGATATTTATAATCAGCTCGTGGAGCGTGTTGCAAGCGAAGCGGCAGATGCCGCCGCAAGCGCTGAGCTCGCCGTTTTATCCTCGCAAATGTCGCAGGACTTTGCTAGCGAAGCCGAGCTTCATTCAAACACAGCCTACTCCCATTCAAATATGGCAATAGCTAGTGAGGCATCGGCACGCGAATCGAAAATAACAGCTGAAAAGGCCGCAAACACCGCACAGTCCGCGGCAAGCGCTGCGCAGGCGGCGGAAAATACCGTTCAAGCTGCTTTAGGTGTGGCAGAGTCCGCTGCCACCCGCGCCGAGCAAGCCGCTGCATCAATCCCCCAAATGCAGGAACGTTTTGCTGACGTGACCACCGAGCAAAACGAAACAAGTCTATGGCTTGATAGCACTACACGCATAAAGGCTGATAAGAATAGCTACATCTGCGTATCGGGAAGTGAGATCCTTTTAGTCAGCCCTCATGTCGCTATTAACAATGGTGAGCTGATCGGCAATTTGATTGCGTATAGCAACAAAATATTAGAGCTTGGTGACCCCACGTCACCAACCGATGCCGCTAATAAGAAGTATGTCGATGACCAGATGGACAAAACCGAGTGGAAAATGCTATCCAAAGGAACGCTTGATGATGCCACGGGCGGAGTTGGTCAAATTAAAACAGAAATATTTGAAGATATGACCAACATGACCGAGTTTAAACTTTATTTGGAATTTCCCTCTAATGAGGCAATGGCTGGCCAAACGGTGTACTTAAATGCACACATAAGCGGAGACCCAATCACCCTTAACACCTTTTACTCCGTAATGAGTGACAAACTCATTTCGGGACAAATTTATAAAAGTGCTTCATTTGCTAAGGTTGTTAATGGCAGAGATGAGAAAATGATAATGGGTGTTATACCCAAACCAAATTATCATTCCGGCATTAACTCAAGAGGAACCCCTTATTCTTGTCAGAGCCCTTGGATACTACCATCGGGAACACAGCACCTATATATCAACACAACCCAAACTTTTGAAAGCGGAACAAAATGGTTTTTGGAGGGTAGATAATGAAACAAGTAATATTTGATAAAGAACACCCTAATGGAATTATCGTTGAGGTTGAAGATACAACTGTGGCAGAAGAAGTATCAGCAGGAGGAAACGAACCCATCAAAGCATTTTTTGAGGGGCTTGCCTCTGCCGATACCAACTCCATAGCCAAAATCCGCGCCCTCGCACGCGAGTTTTTAAACGTGGGGGGCGAATGATATGGCAATAAAGGAATATTCCTATAAAAAGCACAAAAGTATTTTCTGTTCAGCCCACACTCAGGTGCGTGAAATGCGCTCGGGCGATAAAGCGGATAAAATTCTCATCTCACAAAACCTTATGGAAAAGATAGAGGAGCTTTTCTCCTATCTCCGCTGCAGCAAATATATCATTATAAGTGGCTATCGCACCGCAGCTTACGATAAAAAGGTGGGTGGCAGCGGCAGCGGTCAGCATACGCTGGGCAAGGCGGTCGATTGCAAATTTTATGATAATGCAGGCAAGCTCATCTCGGCAAAGATCGTCTGCTGCGCCGCGCAGGATATAGGCTTTTCGGGCATTGCCAATATCTCCAAGGCTTATAAATCGGTGCACCTCGACGTAGGCACTCGCACAAAGCCCTACCGTGGCGATGAAATCTTCGGCACAAACTCCGTAACCGCCGATTTTTATGATTATTTCGGAATAAAAAAGGCAGACGTTGCGAAATACACAGGCCGCCTCACCGCCGAAAATTATTTCAAAAAATATAGTGGCAAAAGTGTTAGCATTGTCGATGCGCTGAGGGCAATAGGAGCGGAAAGCTCCTTCTCAGCACGCAAAAAAATCGCAAAGGCCAACGGCATAAGCGGCTATCGCGGCACCGCAAAGCAAAACGGCTCGCTGCTTTTAAAGCTCAAAGCAGGGGAGCTGATAAAACCATGACGGCGGAGGAAAGAATAGCCGCGCTCGAGGCAAACGAGAAAACAATATTTCATCAGCTTTCCGAAACGAGGCAGGATATTCGCGTGCTGCAGGAGCTCACAAAGGCGGTTCAAAAAATCGCCGACCGCACCGATAACACCGCCGCACTGCTCGAGAAGGTTGATAAACGCCTTGCAAAAATAGAGCGCAAACCATCCTACGAGCTCGACCACTATAAGCACACCATAATAGGCGCTCTTATAACGGGTGCGGCAGGCATACTTTTGGGCGCATTTTTCGCGCTTATAATAAAATAAGGAGAATAAAATGAAACGTATATTAAAACGCTTTCGCTCATGGGCGCTCTGGCTCTCGCTTTCGGCATTCGTGGTGTTCTGCGCTAAGGAGTTCGGCGGCATCGATATATCCCAAAAGGCTGATGGCTTTATGAACGTGCTGCTGCCCGTGCTGGTAACCTTCGGCATAGTCAACAATCCCACTGATAGTAAGAGAATATAGGTAATATAAAAACAAACAAGCAGACAAAACTTTGCCTGTTTGAAAGAATTCATAATGAGGATATTGATCTTGAAAACATTCAGCTTATAGGGTATGATAAATTAAATAGTAAATACACCGCCAAGGTTATAGAATAACCACACAGAATACAGCAGAGAGAAGGGCATGAGTATGCTTGAAAAGGATGACTGGAGACTGTTAAACCAAAAAGAATACTTGATGACGGCGAAACTCATTAAGGCTGCATATAAACCCAAAAATGAAAATCTTGACCACGAACATTGCTCTTTTTGCTGGGATAAGTTTAGTGCAAATCCTGAAGATTTAAGTGTTGGTTTTCAGACAGTTGACGGAAAGTATTGGATTTGTGAAGAATGCTTTGAAGATTTCAAGGAAATGTTTGGATTTGAAGTAATATCAAATTAAAATTAAAAAGCGATGGAGATTTCTCCATCGCTTTTGTTTTATTTAAGTATCCTTGTAAACTCGCCGATAAGTGTATCCGCAAAGCGATACATACCAAGATCGTTGGGATGGCAACCGTCTACGGTGCATTCAGCGCGGTCAGCGCCCTCAAAAATGCGCTTGCCGTCAATAAAGAAAACGTTGCGGTCACCGCGCTCGCGTGCCTTAAGATAACTATTATAAATAATATTTCTGCGGCGGGGTGCGCCGTTGGGGTCGTTGTCAAAATCGGGCTTTGAAATCATAAAGTAGGGAATATCGGGATGGCTCTCTCTTATGATTTCATACATACGGAAATGGGTCTGCTCAAGGTGCTCAAGGCTGGGAGCGTTGTGGTCGTAATCCGAAACGAAAACGCTCATCGGCAGCCCTGCCATATAGCGAACCACGCTCTCTTCGCCCTTGCCGTTGCCCGAAAAACCGAGGTTTACATAATCTATATTGAACCTGCGCGAGATAAAGTTTGCATAGGTAAGTCCGGGGCGCGAAGCGCAACCTCCCTGAGTTATCGAGGAGCCATAGAAAATTATGGGGTCACAGTTGCGATAACCGTCGGTCTTTTCTATTTTGGCGCCTGCCTTAAAGCCAAGCTCAATAAAAACAGGAGCGCCGTAGCTTGGGAAATTGAGGGTCATATCCTTCATGCCCATTCCTGCCCAAAGGCTGTAAGCATAAGAGGGAGCGCCGTTACAGGGGGGACGGTAGCTTCCGCGGAAGGTGCTGCCAAAGGCGGTGTTTTCATAAAGGTCAAAGCCGCCCGCATTTATAAACGCCATGTGCGACATTAAGCTGGCAGAGGCGAATTTAACACGCAGTGCGACGTAGGGCGAATCGGTTTTAAAACGCAGTCTGCCGCCTGCAGTGTTGCGCGAGCAGTGGAAAAGCTCCTCGCTAACTGCGCGGGTAACCTCCTCGGGCATGCGGCGATAGCCCTTGTCGCCGTTATCAATCAGACCGTAAAGTGTGAATGCATCCTCACGGATGGAATGCCACTCAAGGTCCGCAGGTAATTCGCAGCAAATGTCAAAATTCTTATCTATTTTGCTTATATCCATGGGAAAACACCTCCAAATATGCCTTAATTATATGTGGCATACAGGTGGGTGTCAAGCATTTTTTTGAGTTGCTCGGGGCTCGCTTCCAGACTGCCGTTCGAAAGCCTCTCGGGCAGATAATGCTGTGCGTTTTTGCCGCCGCCACAGCAGTATTTCGCCGCCGCGAGGATATAGCTTTCGCACCTGCCTTTAAATAAAACCTTATCGCGCAGCGGCAAAAATCCGCCACTGCCGAACAAAAGCGAAGCGCGCACGGCAGGCTCTTTTTTAAGCGTGAGCGCGGCAGGAAAAATTTTAAAATCCGCCCGTGGCAAAAGCAGGGGACTGCAACCTAGTTTTTTAAGCGCCTCGTGGCAGATTTCGCTGTATATTTCCTCTTGGCGGGTGCATATATAAAGCTCGCTCACCGCTAAAATAATGCGTAAAGCAAAAGGGGAGAAGCGCCCGTCGGGGTCGTATATTAGTGCAGTTTTTTGCCCGCGCGTTACGTAGAAAAAAGCGTTTGCCAGAAGCTGCAAATCAAAGAGCGCCGTGGCTATCTGCCGCGGCTTTAGTTCGTGCGGCAGCTTTATTTCCGGCTCTGCCGCGATGGGCAGATATCGGCCGCATTTCTTCACCGCGCGCCGCAAAACACAGGGCCGCACCTTTTTATAAAAAACTACCTCAAAAAAGCTAAAACAGCCATCCTGCACGCGGTTTATTGTGTATCTTTTTTTGCCGCACTTATCTGCCGCGCGCAAATAAATAAACATTTCTGCTTCCGCCCCTCCTTTACTTGACAAATACCTAAAAATAGAATATGATTTAAGTTAAGGATAAAGACTAAAATATAAAGTATTTTGTTGGGAAAAGAAAGTATTATCAAAAGGTGCTTTAGTATGAATATACTCATTAAATTCCGCAAGACCGTTATGTTCACGGTTAAAATGCTTATAACGCTCACGATAACCTTCAGCTTTGTGTTTGTGTGGCAAAAGGGCTACCCCGAAGCCCTCTTTATCGATGAGGGTAACTACGTCGTTGTTTTCGCATTCCTGTTTTTGCTGCTCACCTTCATCAAGCTCTATGGCGGTTTCAAGATAGGCGTATTCCGAATGCACGAGCTGTGGTATAGCCTTGGCATCGCAATAGTTTTCACTAACTTCATAATGTATATGATTTTAAGCCTTATCGCGCGTGAGCTTCTCTCCCCGTGGATGATACTCGGCGGCGCAGTGTTCCAGATAGTGCTCACCGGCGTTAACGTCTATGCTGCAAACAGCATTTATTTCTCGCTTTATAGCTCGCGCCAGATCCTCGCAATCTATAGCGGCGATGAGCACGGCAAGGATATCATTCGCAAAATGTCCCGCATTCCCGAACGCTATACCATCGCCAAAGCACTCTCCATAAAGGGCTGCAAGATGGATAAAATCAAGCGCGAGATTGATAACTATAAGGCGGTTCTCATCTGCGATTTCGATCAAACCAAAAAGGACGCAATTCTCCGCTATTGCTATGAAAAGCGCAAGAGAATATATCTTTTGCCATCCAGCACCGATATAATTTTAAGTAGCGCATATCAGAGTCAGGTGTTCGATACACCGCTGCTAATGTGCCGCAACTACGGTCTTTCAATGGAGCAGCTCGTAATCAAGCGCGCTATGGACCTTATTGTTTCGTCCATTATGCTTATCTGCGCAAGCCCGATAATGCTCATCACAGCAATTGCTATCAAGCTGTGCGATGGTGGCCCCGTATTCTTCAAGCAAAACCGTGTCACCCGCGATGGTGAGATATTCAACGTGCTCAAGTTCCGCTCGATGATAGTCGATGCGGATAAGGATGGCGCTCGCGGTGCCAGCAATAACGATAGCCGCATAACCCCCGTCGGCAAGATAATCCGTGCCTGCCGCGTGGATGAGCTACCCCAGCTTATCAACGTGCTGCGTGGCGATATGTCGCTTGTGGGTCCGCGCCCCGAGAGAACCGAAAACGTCTACACATACACCGAAAAGTACCCCGATTTCAACCTGCGTCACAGAGTAAAGGGCGGACTTACGGGATATGCGCAGATTTACGGAAAATATAACACAAGTCCTGAGGACAAGCTCAATATGGATTTAATCTATATTGAAAAATATTCCACCTTCCTGGATATTAAGCTGCTCTTTATGACCTTCAAGATTCTGTTCATGAAGGAGAGCACCGAGGGATTTGAGGAAAAACCAACAGAAAATGAGCAAGAGAAAGGCAAGGAATCAAAATGAGTTTTAATGCAACACTTGTAGTAATGGCAGCAGGCATGGGAAGCCGCTTCGGCGGTCTCAAGCAGATGGAGCCCATCGGCAAAAACGGCGAGGCACTGCTTGATTTCTCGGTTTATGATGCTAAAAAAGCAGGATTTAATAAGGTAGTTTTCGTAATCAAGCACGAAATCGAAAAGGAATTTAAAGAGGTTGTAGGCGCCCGCGTTGAAAAGGTGCTCCCCGTTGAATACGTTTATCAGGAGGTTGATAAGCTTCCCGAGGGCTACACCTATAGAGATAACCGCAAAAAGCCGTGGGGCACAGGTCAGGCAATTCTCCTCTGCCGCGACGTTGTTAAGGAGCCCTTCGTTGTAATTAACGCTGACGATTTCTATGGCGCTTCTGCCTATCGCCAGATTTACGAGCAGTTAAAGGCCGATCAGAGCCGCTACTGCATGGTAGGCTTCCGCCTCGCTAACACCTTAACCGAGAACGGTCATGTTTCGCGCGGCGTTTGTGTAACCGAGAACGGAATGCTCACCGATATCGATGAGGTTACCAAGATTAAGGACTGCAAATACACCCTCGATGATGAAAACTGGATCGAGCTCTCGCCCGATACCGTTGTTTCCATGAATATGTGGGGTCTCACTCCCGATATTTTCGATTATCTCGATCGCGAATTCCGCCTCTTCCTCGATAAGAATATCGAAGAACCCAAAACCGAGTTCTATATTCCGCTGGTTATCGGAACCCTGGTTAAGAACGGCGAAAAGCAGGTTCGCGTACTCGCCAGTGAGGACCGTTGGTACGGTGTTACCTATAAGGAAGATAAGGACGACGTTGTAAAGGCTATCGGCAAGATGGTTGATAACGGTCAGTACGAAGGTATGTAAAAAAACTATATCGGCTCGGGGGAGTGCTCCTCGGGCCGATTTTTTTGTAAAAAAACTATTAAAATGCCACAATTTTGCAAATAATTATATTGACCTTTAAAATTTATATAGTATAATATATAAGGAGAAAATTGTGACTAATTTATCAATCTTCAAAAAGGAGAAACCACAATGACAAACAACAAGACAGTTTTAAAATGGCTCGATGAAGTCAAAGAACTCCTTACTCCCGATGAGGTAGTATGGATAGATGGCAGCGAAGAGCAGATTGCCAAACTTCGCGAAGAGGCTGAGGCTCAGGGCGAGATGATTAAGCTCAACCAGGAAAAGCTTCCGGGTTGCTATCTCCATCGCACCAACCCCAACGACGTTGCACGTGTTGAGGATCGCACCTTCATCTGCACCAAGACTCGCGAAGAAGCAGGCCCCACCAACAACTGGTGTGACCCCGATGAAATGTATAAAAAGCTCTATGATATCGCTCGCGGCAGCTACAAGGGCAGAACCATGTATATCATTCCCTATTCCATGGGACCGATTGGTTCTCCTCTCGCCAAGATCGGCGTTGGAGTGACCGACTCCCTGTACGTTGTTCTGAACATGGCCATCATGACCCGTATCGGGCAGAAGGTTTGGGATGTTCTGGGCGGCAGCACCGA
>JAZOPP010000010.1:0-1701 GCA_045655625.1 Acutalibacteraceae bacterium | reverse complement strand
AGGGACACGGCAAACGCCGTGTCCTTTTTTATGTTCTTTCTATAATTCCGCAGCCTATTTTTTCGCCTGCCGCGCCCGAGGGCTGGGTGTGGAAATCATCTGCCTCGGCGTGAATTACCACCGTTTTGCCGATTATATCCGTAAGCAGAAATTCTGAGGATAAAAACACCGAAACCGCATAACCGCCTTTGCTGGAAATGAGCGGCGGCATATCTCCCGCGTGAGCAGGGTGGGGGCAGTTTTTGGGGTTATAGTGCCCGCCCGTTTCGGAAAAAGGCGAACCTACACTTTGGCAGCTTTCACCCTCGTGAATATGAAACCCGAAAACAGAGCTCTCGCAGTCCTGCCGCTCGGGAAGCCCCTTAATTTCTGCGGCAACCATCGTGCCGAAAGGAGTTGAGAAAAATAAAACTATCCCTGCCAGCAGCGGATGCTTATCATCTCCGCGGATGATGGCGGTTGCCTCCGGAAAACCCGATAAAATGCTTGCCAGCTCGCGAAAACCGCCCTCAAATCTCTCGTTCATCATAAAAAATCACCCTGCCTTTTAAACTGTTTAAAGCATATGCAAGGCAGGGCGCAATTATTATAGTTTTACATCATGTGCAGGTTGTTCATCATGGCCACGTTATGAGCAGTTTCGTGCATATGCATTGCGGTATTATGGGCTAACTGATGGTTGCGCAGGTGCTCTTCATGGGCAAGGCTGTGCATGTGAGCCATGTGGTCGTAATTGTGTCGGGTTCCGAAGGAGATGCAGTCGCTTGCCAAAAATCCGGCAACGAAGTTTAGAACCGAACCATTGCCGCGTTTTATAAGCTTCACGATAAGTAAAATGGGAACAAGCGGGATAAGGAGAACAACCTTTAAAATAAAGGTGCGGAGTATGTCGGCTATAGCCATAACGATGCGAAGCGGAGTGGTGATAAAAGCGAATGCGTTCTTTAAAAATTTCATAAATAAAACCTCTTTCTTTTTTTGCCTTTCGTTAATAAAGGGGAGCGCGGTTTAAAAAAGGTTTTATTTTTTGAAAAAAATTTTTCAACTCATAAGTTTTTCACACAACCTTTGAAAGACTCAAAAAATAAATCCCCCCGTTATACGGGGGGGTATTTATTATCTCATTCCAAACTGTTCAATTACAAAATCCATATCCTTATCGCCTCTGCCCGAGAGGTTGATAAGGATCGAGCCGTGATCCATTCTCTTGGCAAGCTTCATGCCGAAAGCAACAGCGTGGGAGCTCTCAATAGCGGGGATAATACCCTCAAGGCGAGCAAGCTTGTAGAACGCGTCGATGGTCTCCTCATCGTCGATAACGTCATACTTAACGCGACCGATTTCCTGCAAGAATGCGTGCTCAGGACCGGAGGAGGGATAGTCAAGTCCGCTTGCGACCGAGTAAACGGGTGCGGGCTCGCCGTTCTCATCCTTAAGCATTATGCTGTTAAAGCCGTGCATAATGCCCTCGCTGCCGTATTTAAGGCTGGCTGCGTGGTCGCCGAGTTTCGCGCCGCGGCCAAGCGGCTCAATTCCGTAAATATCAACAGGGTCGTTAAGGAAGCCTGCAAAAAGACCTGCCGCATTTGAGCCGCCACCAACACAAGCAACAATTGAATCGGGCAAGTGGCCTGTCATTTCAATGAACTGCTCTCTTGCTTCAATACCAACTACGCTCTGGAAATCCCTTACCATCATGGG
>JAZOPP010000009.1:0-1285 GCA_045655625.1 Acutalibacteraceae bacterium | reverse complement strand
AGCGGTCGATAATGGTTTGCAAAAGCATAGTGAGTATTGGGCCGAGCTTTTTGCATAGCAAAAACTCGAGCAGAAAACTTGTTTTCTGCATATAACGGGGCTCCCCGTGTAAAATTGAATATCGCGTTAATACTCTTAATCAGAGTTTAACATACATGAAGAGTTATCGAAGTGGTCATAACGGGGCTGACTCGAAATCAGTATGCGCGCAAGCGCACGAGGGTTCGAATCCCTCACTCTCCGCCAAAAAGAACTCCCGAATGAATTTCATTCGGGAGTTCTTTTATATTTATCCCTTTTTAAGGGCTTCTTTTTTCTTTATTTCTTTGTTTATGATCCAGAGGAGTATTATTGCCAGAATGGTGGCGCAAAGGTTAACGCCCACGAAATTGAGCCATATTCCGTCAAGCCCCATATTCCAGGCGGCGCCCAGAATAAGCACGGGGAAAACGAATGCTACGGCTACCGACATAATGGTTGCAAGGGCGGGTTTTTCTATTGCACTTAAAAAGCTCTGGGTGGTAACTGCCATCCATCGGAAGAGATATGCAAAGCAAAACAGTCTGATAGCGTGAGCCGATACCTCAAGAAGCATTGCGTCTTCTGCGTTGGCAAAAAGGGATGCAACCCCATTGGAGAAGAAAAAGAGTATGGCCGTTGAAATAAGGCCTATGGTAGCCGTTCCCATATATGCGCATTTTACTATCTTTTTAACGCGACCATAGTTTTCAGCGCCCCAGTTATAGCCTATTGCGGGGGCGAGGGAGTCGGCGATACCGTAAAGAAGGGGCCATGCCAGGTCACTTGCATACATCAGCACCGCATATACCGCAACTGCAGTTGTGCCGCCGCCTTCTCCGAAGGCTTTTGCTCCAAGGGCCATAAGGGAAATGTTTATAAGTATAGACGTTATTCGTCCCGAAATATTGCTGAGGAACACGGGGGAGCCACAAGCGGCAATTTCCTTAATCATTCCAAAGCTGAATTTAGGCTTGGTAAACTTCAAAAGAGTCTTTTTTGCTAAAAAGGGAATCATTGCAACTATGGAGCAGGCACTCATTGAGACTGACGTTGCCAATGCCGAGCCAACAACGTCCATTTTGCATCCCAGAAGGAAGAATGTGAGAAGGCCCAAAGTCAGAAGGTTGCAACAAATATTGATAACCATACTCGTTTTTACAAAACCGCTGATACGCAGGTAATTATCCATTGCAAAAAAGATGGTTGCCAAAGGGCCGCAAAGGGCGGCTGTTCGCAGGTATCTTACCGCAGTATCCAGCAGAAC
>JAZOPP010000008.1:0-1478 GCA_045655625.1 Acutalibacteraceae bacterium | reverse complement strand
ATAAGTTCTGAGCATTTTGCTGCACCTCCTTAAGTAATAATCGGAAGCGTTTGTCACAGCTCGCACCTGCGAACCGAAACAGCACATAGGCTATTTTACGCTTTTACACAATGACATCCTATATTATACACGATAACTTATCCCGTTGTCAAGTGCTTTTTCTAAATTTTTCTTTGTTTTTTCTGCATTTTTGATCGGCAACGGGAGGTTTTTTGCATTTTCGTGCGCGTTTGGGTAATTTATTCCGGTATTTTTGCAATAGTTCGCCTATAGATTATAACAAAAAATATCACGCTTGCGATAACCGACACGACCTCCGCTATCGGAAAAGCCCACCAAACCGCGGTAACCTCACCGAGCCTTGCAAGCAGCGTTGCAACGGGAACGAGAACAACGAGCTGGCGCGCGATGGAAACAAACATAGAATAGATGCTCTTTCCAAGTGCTTGGAACACCGAGCCGATGATTATGCAAAATCCCGCGAAAACGAAGGATATCGAAATAGTTCTCAAGCAAGGAACGGCGATCGCGAGGGTATGCTCATCGGTCATGTGGAAGAGCGCAAGCAGAGTTTCGGGGAAAAGCTGGAACACTAAAAATCCGAAAGCCATATATCCAACCGCGTATGCAACGCCGAGCGATACGGTTTTGGTCATTCTCTTACGCTTTTGCGCGCCGTAGTTGTATGCAACTATGGGAACTATGCCGTTATTAAGCCCGAACACGGGCATAAATATGAAGCTTTGAAGCTTAAAGTAGACTCCGAAGGCATTTTGCGCGATTAGACCAACGGTTTGTGAAGTGCCGTTAACGAGCGCTGAAAATCCATCCAAAACTCGGTTGAACATCACGTTCATTACTGAACCGATCGATGCCATAACTATCGAAGGGATGCCGATGGCGTATATTTTTCTGATGATCTTGCCGTCGGGGCGGAAGCCCTTGAGCGACAGTTTGATATCCGTGTTGAACCTTGCGTTGAGTAAGACAGCCAAGGCAAACGCGGCGATCTGCCCTATAACTGTTGCTATTGCCGCACCCTTGATGCCCATTCCGAGATTGAAGATGAATATAGGGTCAAGTATAATATTCACAACGGCGCCAACGCCCTGCGTTATCATTGCAAGCGTGGTTTTACCCGTGGATATCATCAAGCGCTCCATAACTATCTGACCGAAAATTCCAAACGACCAAATATAGCATATCGAAAGATAGTCCACGCCAAATCCGATCACCGCTTCATTGGAGGTCATCCATCCCATATAGCCCTTTATGCAGGTCAAGCCGAGGATGAGGAAGACTGCATAACTGCAAAGTGCGAGAAACACTCCGTTTGTTGCGATCCGGCTTGCCTTTTCGTGATCCTTTGCGCCGAGGCTTTTAGATAGGAGCGCGTTTATGCCAACTCCCGTTCCCGCGGCGACTGCGATAATGAAGTTTTGAGCCGCAAATGCTAACGATATTGCAGTAAGCTCGTT
>JAZOPP010000007.1:0-35595 GCA_045655625.1 Acutalibacteraceae bacterium | reverse complement strand
CCTTCTATATCGACAATATGTCGGTTTCCAAGGCTGCCGCTAACTCCATGAGCACCGTTACTGCTACCGATGGTGGTTCTGTTACTGCTCAGGAATATCGTCAGGGCGAAGACTACTACGTTTACACCACATATGCACGTGGTAACGCAAGCGTTTACACCGGCAGAGACACCACCAAGGTTTACTATCCTTCTATTTATGAGAAGTATACTGCTAAGGCAGATACCGGCAGCACCTTCGCAGGCTGGTACGATGGTAACACACTTGTTTCGACCGACCTTACCGCTCCCCTGCTGATGACCGGCAAGCAGTATACTGCCAAGTTTGATCTTGCAGTTGCAGGTTCTGATGGCGGTGCCGTTATCGACAACGGTGATGATACATACACCGCTAAGGCTTTCTACGGTAATAAGTTCCTCGGCTGGTATACTGATCGCAGCGATTCCGCTACTCTTGTTACTACTGAGACTACCATAGACAGCACTACAAGCACCGCTAAGTATGCAAAGTTCACTAACCAGAACCAGATATTTGATGGTGACTTTGAAACCGGTTGCGCCATTACTGATGAAACCTGGCAGAATATGCCTCACTACGCACCCAACACTCCCGCTCCCACCTACAATGTGGTTAAGAACCCCCTCAAATCCAACGGACCTGAGTACGGCGAGAAAGTTCTTATGATCACTCCCACCCAGTCGGGCAGCGATGATAAGAAAAAGAACCTTCTTAACTACCAGGTTGAGGTTGAGGCAGGCAAGCAGTATGTTTGGAGATTTAACTATGCATTTGTATCTCCTGCATATGATTCGAATACACAATTCCTCAATTTCTCGATTGACGAATGGCATAGCAGCGGACGTCCGCAGTGGCAGGGCGGCTTCAACGACACCGGATATTCTTTCCATTCGCAGACCGTAAATTACACCAATGATAACACAAATGATATTCTTGATAACGTTAATGGTTATCTTTGGTCTTGGGGTAAAATAACTCAGGCGCTTAACGACGATAATAAAGAAAACACATTCAGCAGCAACAAACTGTCTTCCAGCGCTAACGAATGGGTTGATCTCTATATCGTATTCAACGCTCCTACAACCGGCAAGGTATTCCTCACCTTAGGAACATTACAGTCTATTGTTGACCCCATCTATTTTGACAATATGTCATTCACTGAGGTTAACAGCGGTACTGCACTACCCACTATTCAAGCAGGTGAAAACGGATCCGTTTATTCCAACAACATCACCAAGGTTCCTGCTTTTGAGGCTACCGCTAAGCGTGGCGAGGCTGATCCGTTTGTTAACAGTATTGATCCCTCAAAACCGCTCTATTCTGATATGTACTTTGATTATTACGCAAAGGCAAATGCAGGATACCTCTTCGACGGCTGGTATGATGAGAACAATCAGTTAGTTTCCACCGATAAGAAATTGTCTGTTCATTCTGCTTCGGGCGAAAAATATACTGCTAAATTCATTTATGACCCCAACAGATATAACATTAAAGCCGAACTGGAATCCAATGGCGGAGCATACGCCGGATACCTAGTTGGTGACACCGAACATAACGAGCTTATCTCCGGTACTGTTGTTAACTTTGAGGCAGTTGCTTACGATGGTAACGTATTCAAGGGTTGGTATGATGGAAGCAAACTTGTTTCCGAAAACGCCAAATTCGAATGCACCGTTGTAAAGAACACTACTCTTGTTGCTAAGTTTGAGCGCAACAACCTCATGACCGACGCAGGTTATGAAAACACCGAGATTGCTACCAGCGTTGTTGGCAACGGCAATGAATGGACCATTAGCTCTAACGAAGCTTATGGCAACGTTGTTAATCTCAGGGCTAAGAGCGGCGATAACAGCATCAACATTGGTGGTGCTTCGGGCCTTGATATCCGTCACGCCAACGTTGCAGTTGCTGCAGACAAGACCTATCACCTTGGTTTTAACTGGATGCTCTCCAGAATAGGCGAAGGCTTTGGCCTTGACTACGTTAAGGTGTTCAACGCAGCTGATAATTCGCTCATAGGCGAATACGACGGTGCTGACGCTACCGGTGATTGGCAGAAGTTCTTTGCTAACTTCAACACCGGCTCGGCTACCAGCATCTACTTCGTAATTAAATACACCGGCACAGCTTCTTCGATTTATATCGATGACGTTGTTGTTTATGATACCGCTTCCTCTCCCTTCGTTATCAAGGCGGAGATGGAAATGGATGATATTTATCCCGGCTATCTGAATTGCGATGCTATTCAAACCTTTGCTTATGGCACTAATGCTTCCGTTTCTGTAAGCACCTATATGGCTAACAAGTTTAAAGGCTGGTATAAGGATGGCAAACTCGTTTCTGAGGATGAAACCTATACCTTCCCCGCTGTTGAATTTACTAAGCTTACTGCTAAGTTTGATATTTACAACCTTGTTCCCGACTCCGGATTTGAAAACCTGCAGGCAGGCGTAAGTCTTAGCGAAACCGCAGGTTGGTGGGTAAACGAAGGCAACAAGCAGTTATATAGTTTCGATGCTTTTGTTGGCAGCTCGGCTGATAAGCCCTTTGCAGGCGGCGACAGCAGACCCAACGTTGGTACAGGCGACTTCGACATCTACGCTTACGATGGCAACCAGATGCTTCGTGCATTCCACAGAAACAACAGCTTCGGTACCAAGCTGACCGGTCTTAAGGAGAATACCAACTACGTATTCACCTTCTACTGGGTAAACCAGTACACATATGATACAAAACTGCTGGAACCCAGCAGCCTTGAGATAGCCAAGCTTAAAGGCTCTCAGACCGGTGAAGAACTCGGCGCAGGTCGCGGAGTTGGTATCGGTTCTGTTGGTTTGCCGGAATACCAGAAGGTTACTATCCCCTTCTTCTCCGGACAGAACACCGAAATCGATCTTGAAATCAGATATCACGCAGGTTCCGGCGATATTTATATCGACCAGATGGCACTTTACGAATCTGATTACATCACCCTCGTAGAAGGCGAAGGCGGTTCTATCGATACTACCTTCAACGGCGGCGTAAGCGGCCCTGCACAGAAAGGCGATAAGATCGTTCTTAACGCAGTTCCCGATGCAGGATATGAGTTTGCAGGCTGGTATGATTACACCGATTCTTCTAAGGTTCTTTCTGATGATAAGGATTTAGAGGATGGAATGTTTGACAGGCTCACCTTCAAAGCTAACGGTGCTGCTGCTATTGCTGCTTATTTCAAGAAGATAGGCTCCAACGATGCTCTCATCAACTACTTTGTTGACGGTGATTTTGAGAACAATTGCCTCATCCCGCCGACGTTCGATCATCCGCACGACGGCACTGATTGGTGTTCCTATGGCATTACCACAATGGCAGGCACTACCCCCGCATATAGCGGCAAAAACTGCCTGCAGCTGCGTGCTCACTCCCGTTACACCAACTTCCTTATTTCTAACCTTGAACCCTTCACAACATATACTGTTTCGATGGCTTACTACGCACCCGAATACGTAAACTTCGGTAGCGTTACAGTTAACGAGCGCAGACGTGAATGGGAGCGCGTTGAGGAGAAGGATCCTACCGGCGTTTTCAAGGTTAACAAGGTACGCAACTTCTCTATCGCTGACCGCGTAAGCGAACAGTGCTTAGGTTACATCGGTCTTAACGATCGTGATACCGAAGGCAAGTGGAATACTCTTGAGTTCACCTTCACAACCAACAACAGAACTGAAGCTTACATGCAGTTCTCTTACGGTCGCCCGAAGGGCTCCGATAATCTCTTCGTTGATGATATCAAGATTATGAAGACCTCGAGCGGTTATACTGATGAACTTGTTAACGGTGATTTTGAGGCTCAGAATACCGCTGACGGCTGGAAGGGCGTTTACACCACCAAGACCGAGGGTGAAAATGATTTCGCTGCTCTCTCTCAGGTTGAAGAACTCTCCCAGAATCTCATTCTTAAGCGCTTCACCGATTACACCGTTTCCTTCAAGGCACGCAGTGCTCAGGGCGGAACCCTCCGCTATGGTATGACCCGCGGCGGACAGGAACTCTTTAATAACGGCGTTTCCAACGCATTCACAGGATACTCCTGGGGCGAGGCAAACCTCACCTCCGAGTGGAAGGAATACTCGTTTGATATTGCTTCGACCGACGTTCTCCACTACACTCTCCACTTCTTAAATGCTAACAACTCAGACGTTGAAGTTGACGACGTTAAGATTGAGAAGAGCACCAACCTCAAGAAGATCGATAAAACCGGCTTCGAGGCCATTGACGGTGAGGTTCTCCGCGACAGCACGGTACAGACCGTAACCACTAACCTTACAAATGGTAGTGGTGACTGGCAGGCAAACTTAGCACTTAACAAAAAGTTCTATGAGCTTTACACTGCAACTTCTGCAGGCGATGCTAAGGTTCACAGCGGCGTAGGTTCCCTCGTTATGAAGAAGGATCCCTCAAGTGAACTTACTAAGGATGAGAAGTCGGCATATGCAAAAACCGGCGCTCCGCTTTCTCAGAACTTTGCTCTCTTCCAGCTCCAGTTTGGTAAGACCTATGAGATCTCTTACTGGGTTAAGGCTGCTGAGGCAGGCACAACCTTCAAGAGCATGCTCATTGAAACCGATCCTTCCTGGTATCTTACCGAGGTAGTTGGCGAGGAAATCACCGCCGGCACCGAGTGGACTAAGGTAACTCACAAGATTACTGTTGGCGAGACTATTATGACCGGTAACGGCAGAGTTTACTTCGTTCTCAACAGAATTGACAGCGCTCTTAAGAGTGACGTTTATATCGATGATATTGAGGTTGTTCAGACCGCAAGTTCTGTTATCGATGAAAAGGCAGAAAACCTCTACACTCAGGATATTTCTCAGAACTATATTGAAAACTATAGCTTTGAGAAGGCTACAGGCGCTCTTGGCGCATTCTCGAAAGCCGATAAGAATGCTGTTTACGGCGATAAGATTGGTTCCTTCAAGGCAGGCGACAAGGTAATTGTTCCGGTTAACACCCGTACTGAATTCAAGCAGACCTTCTCTGAAACCTACACTCTTGCAGCGTCTGTTCGCGGAAATGCTTCTGCACAGGGCAGCATCTACGTAGCAATTGATCCCGAAGGCAAGACACCTCTTGCTTCCTTCAAGACCGACAAAGCCGTTAAGATCAGTCCGAATACTAATGGCAAGTGGGTTCGCAGCGGATTCACCTTCGCTGATGAACGCTTCACTACCCTCTACCTCGTAATTGAATGTACTGCAGGCAGCTTCGACGTTGATTACCTTGAGTTCTTCAACGCTGACTATGGCTACAAGACCGTTCAGTATGATGAGCAAGTTATCACCTTCGATCCCAATGGCGATGCAGTTGTTGATGCAAACGCAGGCTCTAAGGGTAACTACATTGCCGGCTCCATCACCGGTCTGCCGAGTGGTTCTAAGATTATCCTCAAGGGCACTAAGACCTACTCTGCTGAGATCGCTGATGACGGCGCTTATGAAATCACCAAGATTGCTAACGGCACCTATGATATGTACATCGCAGCAAGCGATGCCGAGAACATGACCCTTTGGGGTGACATCACCTTTAAGAATACCGTTCTTTCGGGCCTTGCTTGTGAGCGTCTTAACGGCAACGTTACCAACGTTACCGGCCAGGGCGTACGCAACGGTATCGTTAAGATCGTTGACGGCGACAGCGAGTGGGCATACCTCACCGCTACCAACGCAACCGGCGACTACAGCGCATACATTCTCGACTGCAACTGGTACATCGAAGGTACCACTAACGAGGCCGAAACTCTCGGCACCGTTACTCTTGAACAGTTCCATTCCGGCGCTGCTACCCTCGCGGTAGCAGCGGTGGAAACCACCGATATGGGCGGCCAGAGCACAGCACCCGTTGTTTGCTTAATGGTTATGATGGTTGCAGCAGCCGCACTTGTTTTAACTCGTAAGAAAGGAGTGAGCATGTAATGGATAACAAAATGAAAAAACGTATTATTGCTATCGTAGCAGCAGTGCTCGCAGTAGTTATCCTTGCTGTTGCTATACTGCTTACACTTTCTCAGTGTCAGGGCGGAAACTCCAAAAAAGATCCTCCCAAGAAAGTTGTTATCGTTGCCGGCGGAAACAAGGGCGATGATGACGGCGAGGATGATGAAAACGGCGACACAGATGAAGATCCCTACGATAGCGATGATATCTCGCTGAACCTTGGTTATACCGATGCTATCGAGTACGAGGCTCACGAACTTATGGCTAGCGATGAAGCATATATCATCACCTCAGCTAACGGCAGTGCTCCCCTCTCTAAGACCTTCCGCGGTCTTACAAGTACCGTTTACCATCCCTCTGAGTATTTAAGCCGTGACCCTCACGAGCGCAAATATACCGATGAAATGCTCGACCTCGAGCTTACTCGTTTAAAGAATTCCGGATTTAAGTTCGTTCGTACCATGTTCTGGTCTAACTGGATGTGGACCGGCAACGAAAATGATCCTTGGGACACCGAAACTCAGACTATGCAGGAATTCTATGCATGGTGCAAAAAGGTTGACGAATACGGCCTTAAGGTTGTTCCTATGATGATGTGGAGCTACGGTTCTCTCTTCTACGGCGGTGGCGATTACCTCGTTGAATGTGAGTATATGTATCCCAGACTTTATAATCCTGACGGCTCTGTTATGGTTGATATAGACTTTGGTAGTTACCACATTATGATGGACCACGAGCTCCAGAACAAGCGTCTGGCTGAGTGGGTTGTAACCGTTGCTAAGGCTATTAAGGACCATGGTGTTACCAACCACTTCGGTTTCTTCTTCGGAAACGAGCCGCACGAGGACGGTAACCTTCCGATGGGTGCTTTCGCTCAGTGGCAGGTTGCTACATTCTCCGCTTGTGAGGCCGCTCTCAAGGAAGCAGGCTTCCGCGATAAGAATGACCCGGATAACTACATAACACTTATCGGACCCAACCAGTCCTCCCCCAACCATCCTGCAGGTCTTGCCAAGTACTTCATGGAGAACGCTCCCCACGTATTTGACATTTACTCTGCTCACTTCACTAAGAAGACACAGTCCGCTACCGATGATCCTTATGATGATGCTTCCAGAGTATTCAACGGATATATGGAAACTATGGACCTGTTCGAACTCCGTTACGAGAAGGAATTCTGGCTCGATGAGTTCGGTTCTAACGGTGATAGCTACAACGAAGAAGCAAATCTCGATGACCCGTGGTACGCTGTTAATATCGCTACCCAGATGATCGCAGGTTTCGGTGCAGGTGTTTCGGCAATCTCAACTTGGCAGTTCTTAGACCAGACCTGGCCTGACTACTATGGTAGCGGCGGCGAGTATGAATACGGTGCTCAGCGCTCCGGTTGTGCTCCCTCGCTCTACAAGTCCGAGATCCCGTGGTCGATTTACTACACCGGCGCCCTCCTCGCTAAGTTCTCGGGCAACGAAAACGGCACCACCTATGCTACCAAGGCTCTTGATGATGCCTCAGGTATCTACGCTGTTACTGTTAAGCTCGCAGATGGCGGTTGGTCGGTTC
The DNA here is from genome assembly GCA_045655625.1 of Acutalibacteraceae bacterium. Taxonomy (GTDB): domain Bacteria; phylum Bacillota; class Clostridia; order Oscillospirales; family Acutalibacteraceae; genus SIG589. The sequence continues at coordinate 28,039 of JAZOPP010000007.1, read as the reverse complement.
TCATGGTTAATATGACTACCGATGAAAAGACCTTCACCCTGAACTTCGAAGAACCAATCAATGCGACCCTCTATCGTTACATGCACGATGCCGGCACTCTTAAGCCGACCACTGCTGCTAACGTAGCTGTTGCTGACAAGGGCTTCAAGAACGTTCAGAAATCCTTTACTGATACTATTCCCGGCGGTGCCGTTGTTGCTTACTCAACAATGAAGTGCTTCTCGAATAAGTAAAGTAATCCTTTAAAACTAAAACCCCGTTGGAGAAATCCAACGGGGTTTTCTTATTTTACGGTTACGTTTGAGAACTCGGCAGCAAGCGAAGCATCAGGGCACGTGAGCGAGATCGGAAGCCCTGCTTCGGTGACGTAGAGGGTGAATTTTTTGCCTGCTACCTCGCCTCGCAGGATATAGTTGCCATCCTCGAGCACGGCGTTTTGACCGCTTGTGGCGACCGACTGGAATATGTTATTTATAATATCGTTCACGGTTTCCTGCGCTATGGGAAGCTCGGGGGTATATTCAAGACCCATATAATTTACCTTTAAATTCTCGCCATCATACGATAGCGTGGTGCCTGCTATAGCCTCGGGCGCCTTGATTTCAGACTGCATTGAGGAGCCGCCGCAGAGCGTTATGGAGCAGTTGCAGCTATAGTTGCCATAGGTTATTGCGGCATCGAAGGATACGCTTGAAAGCTCAGCAGTGACCTCCTTTTTGGCCCCGCAGCCAACGAGAAAAATAAAGCATAGCAAAGTTAAAAACAGTTTTTTCATTTTATCACACCAATATAAAAAATTAGCCGACTCGGATGCTTTTTCATCCTCGCCGGCGTTGAGCTCAAGGCTTATTTATATTTATGTGTAATAGTGGTGTTTTTATTCCCGAAGTTACACCAAATCGCGCTGAATTATTCTGGATAAATAGGGTTTAATTGCATTTATCATTTTTCCATCAGGTGCCATTACGATACAAATTGCTTTGCCTTTAGTATCGCGGGCGCGGAAGAAATATGCGTTTTCATCATCCTCATTGCAGCAGATATATACGGTTCCGTTTTCGGAAAGTTTCATGCCCTTAATATACTTGCCTACTGCCTCTATATCGGCGCACTTGATTGTGAACAGACGGGTTCTGGAGCGCTGAGCAACGATTTTATCAACGTCCAACTCGCCGTTGGTTAGGATATATTCATATTCAATATTGAAGCGCTGTGTTATATTCATAGAGCCATAGAAAAGCAGGAATGCGATGAGCACGGCAAGAGTTGGGATTATCATAAGCAGCACTGTGGTGAGTGCCATTGCTAAAAACCACACCAGTGCGCTTAAATAAAATGAGCTGCGTGTGCGGCGGATTTTAACTATTTGTTCTTTAAAAGTATCCATTATATTATCGTTCCTTTGACCTGTTTTATATATTGTACCACAAGCGTGTATAAAAATCAAAGGCTTTTACTTGAAAGTGATATAATTTTACAGTATAATATAAATGTATATTGTTATGAGGAGTGTTTTTGCATGAAAATTAAGGATTCCTTCTTAATGAAAACCGTTGCAGGCAAGATAATTGTTGTGCCTGTTGGTAACGCAACTCTCGATTTTAATGCTGTTGTTTCACTCAATGAAAGTGGCGCTTTTCTTTTCTCGCGTTTGCAGGAGAAGGATTGCACAAGCGAGGAGCTTTTAGAGGCTCTGTTGAACGAATATGACGTATCCCGCGAAATTGCAGAAAAGGATATTGCCCGCTTTATCGAAAAGATTAGCGATGCAGGTATGATGGAATAAATGAAAAAGAAATCTGCTACCAGGTGGATACTCGGTTGTTTTCGCCGTCATATTCCTGCTATTATCCTAATTTCCCTGCTTGCAGGTCTTATTTCTGCCTGCTCGGTTGGGCTGATTATGGTATCACGCAACGTGCTCAACGATGCGCAGCAGCACTCCACTGCCGATATGAAGCAAAACGTTTTGCTTCTGGGCGGTTTGATTTTGCTGCAGATTATTGCCAGAGTTATAAACGGATTTGTGCGCGCACACGCTGCGGGCAGGATGGATATTTCACTTAAAAATCGGCTTTTCAGCCGCCTTATTCTTAAAGAATACAGCGAGGTCACCAAGCTGCACTCCGGCGAGGTAGTTAACCGTTTTACCAGCGACGTGGACGTTGTTGTGAATGCTTTTGCAGCCATAATTCCGCGCACTATTGCTATAATTACCAAGCTGATAGTGGGCGTGAGTGCGGTTATATTTTTAAATCCCGTTGTGGCGCTGGTTATTGTGGCTATTGGTTTTTTGTTTCCCCTTATGGGCAGGCTGCTCAGCCGACGCTATAAGCTGCTGCACAAGGAAACTCAGCGCACAAACGGTGTGATTCGCTCCTTTTTGCAGGAGAGTGTGCAGAACATTGTGGTTATCAAGACCTTTATTGCTGATAACCCCGTAAAATCCAAATTATCGGACTTTATGGAGGATAACTTTAAAATAAAAATGAAGCGCAATGCCCTCTCGGTTTCGACCCATGCGGCACTCAGTGCAGGCTTTGCACTCGGATATTACGGAGTGCTCATTTGGGGTGCTTTTGAGGTTGCAAGCGGAAAACTGGGCATCGGAACGCTGTTTGCGTTCGTTGAGCTCGTGGCACAGCTGAGAAATCCACTTCAGAACGTTTCGGGAATACTGCCGCAGTATTATGCCGCTATTGCCTCAGCAGAGCGTCTCCGTGAGCTTGAGGATATGCCTGAGGAGCTGCCGCCTGCCGATATTGATAAGGCTGCACTTTATGAAAAAATGAGCGCAATAAAAGCACAAAAGCTTAGTTTTGGATACGATGACCGCGAGATAATCGACGGATTGGATTTTACCATAAAGAAAGGTAGCATTTGCGCCGTTATGGGTGAATCGGGCACAGGTAAAAGCACGTTGTTTAAACTGCTGCTGGGTCTTTATAAGCCGCATAGCGGTCGCCTTTTGCTCGAGTGTGAGGATGGCGAACAGGAAATTGATTCCTCCCTGCGCGGACTTTTCTCCTACGTGCCGCAGGGCGATATGATTCTCTCAGGTACCATCCGCGAAAACATAACCTTCCTATCGGGCGACGTTTCACAGCAGCAGATTGAGAATGCTGCCAAAATGGCGGTTATTTACGATTACATAGTTTCCCTGCCAGACGGCTTTGACACCGTTATCGGTGAGCGTGGCGCAGGATTATCGGAGGGTCAGCTGCAGAGAATTGCCATTGCGAGAGCGCTGCTTTCCGACTCCCCTATTCTGCTGCTGGATGAGTGCACCTCGGCACTTGATAACGAGACCGAGCTTGCGCTGCTCGAAAATTTAAAAGCGCAGAAAAACAAAACCGTTATTCTTATCACACACCGCACCGCTGCTCTTGACATTTGCGACTGCGTGCTGACCGTGAAGGACGGAAAAATAGTTTAAAAAAACAACGGTGAAGCCTTTCGCTTCACCGTTAAGTTCTAAAATATTATTGAGCCTCGGCAGGGTCAACGTAAATGTAACGCTCGATCTGCTTTAAGAATGCTGCATCGTCATCACAATAGGCGACAACGTTGAGCGGACGAGTGAGATCAAGGCTGAATATACCCATAATTGATTTTGCGTTTATGAGGTATTTACCCGAGGTTATATCAACATCGTAGCTCTTTGTGTTTGCGAGAGCTGCGAAGCTTTTAACATCATCAATGCTTGTGAACATAACTTTTGCTTCTACCATTTTTTAACTCACCTCTTGGTTAAATGATACTATTTTTGAGTGGTAAAGTCAACCATAATTTAAGGAGTAACTATGAACGCCGCTTTTTACACTTTAGGCTGCAAAGTTAATCAATACGAGACCGAATCGATGCGCGAGCAGCTCGAAAATGCCGGCTACAACTGCGACTGTGACCAGAAGGATGCCGACGTTTTTATCATCAACTCCTGCACCGTTACCGCCGAGAGCGACCGCAAGACGCGCCAAGCAGTGCGTCGGTTTCGCAGAATGCTGCCTGGAGCCGTTATTGTGCTGTGCGGCTGTGTGCCTGCGGCTTTCCCTAATATAGAAAACGAGCTGCCGGAGGCGGATATAATTTTCTCCAATTCGGGAGAGGGTTCGTTGCCTGAGTTGCTTAATGAGTTTTTTGCAAAGGGCGGCAGGGTTTCTGCTATCTCGAAGCACGAAAAGGGCGAAGCATATGCCACGCCTGCCATTAGCTCGTTCTCGGAACGTACTCGCGCATTCGTTAAAATAGAGGACGGCTGTGACCGTTTTTGCTCATACTGCATTATTCCCTTTGCGCGCGGCAGGGTACGCTCGCGCAGTTTAGATGATTTAAAAAATGAGATAGAGCGGTTGGCGTCCAAAGGATTTCGGGAGATAGTGCTGGTTGGAATCAACCTCTCTGCATACGGCAAGGGAGAAAATTTTGACCTTTGCGATGCGGTTAGCACTGTTGCCGCGGTGGATGGTATTGAACGCGTGCGACTCGGCTCGCTCGAGCCCGACCACATTAGTGATGAAATGCTAAAGAGATTTAAATCTGAGGAAAAATTCTGTCCGCAGTTCCATCTTTCGCTTCAGTCGGGCAGTGATGCTACGCTCAAGCGCATGAACCGACACTATGACTCGGCATTTTACCGCGACCTCGTGGAAAGAATACGCGCTATGTTCCCCAATGCCGCAATAACAACCGATATTATGGTAGGTTTTGCGGGAGAAACTGAGGAGGAGTTTTCCGAATCGCTCGCGTTTGCACGTGAGATAGGCTTCGCAAAAGCCCATATTTTTAGCTATTCGCGCCGAAAAGGCACTGTAGCGGATAAATTCCAAGATCAGGTGCAAAACGCCGTAAAAGCCAAAAGAAGCCAAATTATGGCATCTGCTTGCAAAGAGAGTGAAATGCACTTCCTTGAATCGCAAGTTGGCAGTTGCTTCCCTGTTTTATTTGAAACGGAGGAAAACGGCTACTGCTTTGGATACACCAAAAACTACACCCGAGTTAAGGTTCCGGCACATAAAGACGTTTGCGGAAAGATTATCGACGTTATTCTAACCGGATGTGAAAACGACTATTGTATTGGCGAGATAATAAAATAAAGGAAACCCCCGATGAAATCATCGGGGGTTTTGTTTTTAGAAAAAATTTAGTTCCCGCATCGTCATTAAGATTTTACGAGAAATCTTATGATGCGAGAACTAAATATAAATTAGAGAAATTAGATTAACTCAATAATTGCCATTTCAGCTGCATCGCCACGGCGAGGACCGGTCTTGGTTATACGGCAATAGCCACCGTTACGGTCTGCATACTTGGGAGCGATATCGTTGTAGAGCTTTGCTACAACTGCCTCCTTAGTAATAAACGCCATAGCCTGACGCTTGCTGTTCAGACTGTTGTCTTTAGCGAGTGTAATATATTTCTCAGCCATCGACCTAACCTCTTTAGCGCGGGTTACGGTAGTCTCAATCTTGCCGTTTTCGAGCAGATAGGTTACCATAGCACGAAGCATAGCGGTTCTGTGGTCGCTGGTTCTTCCGAGTTTACGAGTTCCCGGCATTTATACTCACTCCTTTTATTCGTCGTCACTGCTTAAAGCGAAGCCAAAGCTATCAAGCTTAGCTATAACCTCTTCAAGCGATTTGCGGCCGAGGTTTCTTACCTTCATCATATCCTCTTCGGTTTTGCCGATAAGATCCTCTACCGTGTTTATTCCTGCACGCTTCAAGCAGTTGAAGCTTCTGACCGACAAGTCGAGTTCTTCGATAGTCATATCGAGAACCTTCTCTTTGCTGCTGTCGCCCTTTTCTACCATGATCTTGGTGCCGCTGAAGGCATCACCCGAGAGATCTGTGAACAGATCGAGATGCTCGGTTAAGATCTTTGCTGCAAGAGATACAGCATCGCTGGCCGAAATAACACCGTTTGTCCATACCTCGAGGGTAAGACGGTCAAAGTCGATCTGCTGACCAACGCGGGTCTTATCAACAGTGTAGTTAACCTTGACAACGGGTGTATAGATAGAATCTATCGGGATAACACCGATAACATTCTGTGAAGCTGCATTCTTTTCAGACGGAACATAGCCTCTGCCGGTATCGAGAGTGATCTCCATATTGAGTTTAGCACCCTCGCTAACAGTTGCAATGTGAAGTTCAGGGTTGAGAATTTCAACCTCAGAATCAGTCTTTATAGATGCACCGGTAACCTCGCAGGGTCCCTCAGCCTCGATATAAACCGTTTTAGCCTCATTAGTGTGAAGCTTTGCGGTAAGTCCCTTGATGTTAAGAACGATGTCTGTTACGTCTTCCTTAACGCCGGGGATGGTGGAAAATTCATGCACTACGCCGTCAATCTTAATAGAGGTTGCGGCTACGCCCGGAAGGCTCGATAAAAGTACGCGACGAAGGCTGTTGCCTATTGTGGTACCAAAGCCGTTCTCAAGCGGTTCAAGCACGAACTTACCGTAAGTGCCGTCAGGCAGTAAATCCAGCGATTCAATTCTGGGCTTTTCAATTTCTATCATTTAAAAGCTCCATTTCTCCGCGCATGTAGTTTTATAATTCGCCGTTTGCGCGGTAACGGCAAATTTGTGTGGTTATTACTTAGAATAGAACTCGACGATGAGCTGCTCTTCAACAGGAGCCTCGATCTGGTCGCGGTTCGGGAGGGCAATGATCTTTGCCTCAAGTGCTTCACGATTTACATCGATCCAAGCAGGAACCGGTCTTGCCGAGTTTGCTTCTACTACAGCCTTGATCTTTTCGCTGCCGCGTGCCTTCTCGCAGATAGATACTACGTCGCCTGCCTTTACAAGGTAGGAAGCGATATCTACGCGATGGCCGTTAACTTCGTAGTGACCGTGGCCAACGAGCTGTCTTGCTTCTGCTCTCGAAGAAGCGAAACCTACTCTATATACAACGTTGTCAAGACGGCTTTCGAGGATCTTGAGCAGGTTGTCACCGGTTATACCCTGCTTGCGCTCTGCCATCTCAAAATAGTGATGGAACTGAGCTTCCTGAACACCGTAGAATCTTCTTGCTCTCTGCTTTGCACGAAGCTGTGTGCCGTATTCAGAGGACTTCTTGCGTCCCTGACCGTGCTGACCGGGAGCATAAGCTCTTGCGTTGAATGAACATTTCTCAGAATAGCAGCGCTCGCCCTTTAAGAACAGCTTCTGTCCCTCACGGCGGCAAAGTCTGCATACTGCTCCGGTATATCTTGCCATTTATGACACCTCCAATTTCGTTATACGCGTCTTCTCTTCGGAGGACGGCAACCATTGTGCGGAATCGGAGTAACATCCTTAATCATGCTAACTTCGAGTCCTGCAGACTGCAACGCTCTGATAGCAGCCTCACGTCCTGCACCGGGACCTTTAACATATACTTCAACGGTCTTGAGGCCGTGCTCCATAGCAGCCTTTGCTGCAGTCTCTGCTGCGCTCTGTGCTGCGAAGGGAGTGGACTTTCTGGAACCGCGGAAACCGAGCTCACCAGCAGATGCCCAAGAAAGAGCAGCACCGTTGGTATCGGTTATGGTAACGATTGTATTGTTGAAGGTCGACTGGATATGGGCAGCACCGCGTTCGATATTCTTCTTCTCGCGACGCTTGCGGGTTGCTGTTGTTTTACCCTTTGTAGCCATTTATAATTCCTCCCGCCTTACTTCTTCTTGTTTGCTATCGTCTTCTTGGGACCCTTGCGAGTGCGAGCGTTAGTCTTGGAACGCTGACCTCTTACCGGGAGACCCTTACGGTGGCGAGTGCCACGATAGCTACCGATTTCTATGAGTCTTTTAATATCAAAAGCTACTGCGCGACGACGGTCACCCTCAACCTCGAGGTTGTGATCGATGTACTCACGAAGCTTAGATATATCATCCTCTGTCAGATCTTTAACACGGGTATCAGGATTGATACCGGTATCTGCGAGGACCTTCTTTGATGTTGTAAGACCGATTCCGTAGATATAAGTGAGGCCGATTTCGACTCTCTTCTCGTTCGGAAGGTCTACACCTGCTATACGCGCCATTTATCAATGCACCTCCACTAAATATTGCACAGGTTAACCCTGGCGCTGCTTGTGCTTGGGATTTTCACAGATAACCATTACTTTTCCCTTGCGCTTAATGATTTTGCACTTTTCGCAAATCTTTTTTACAGAAGGTCTGACTTTCATTTGGATTTTACCTCCTAAATTTACGACTACTTCGAACGCCAAGTAATGCGTCCGCGAGTCAAATCATACGGCGACATCTCAACCGTTACCTTATCACCGGGCAGGATTCGAATGAAATTCATACGAAGTTTTCCCGAGATATGAGCAAGGATTGTGTGTCCGCCCTGTATTTCTACCTTGAACATTGCGTTTGGCATTGCTTCAACAACGGTGCCTTCAAGCTCTATCATATCTTCTTTTGACATATGAGTTCCTCCTCGGAATGTATGCTGCACTGCTGCAGCGCTTTTCTAAGCGACCTGTTTGAACGCAGGTCTTCCCTTTTGATCTCATAATTGGTGGGCGCGATATGCTTCTTTGATTTAAGCTTCGGACGCTCAAGCGGTCTTTCCTTACCGTCACAGAGCAGCATACTCTTTTCGGTTTCGGATATTACCGCCATTAAGCGACCCTTATCGCGGCCTGCCATCACAGATACCACACTAATTTCCATAGCCGACCTCTCTTAGGGAGCGACCGTCATTATTTGCGGTCCATCGGGTGTTATGGCTATCGTGTGTTCAAAGTGAGCAGACAGGGAGCCGTCTGCCGTTACCGTGGTCCAACCATCCTTTAAGACTTTTACGTCGAAGGCGCCGGCATTGACCATAGGCTCGATTGCCAGTGTCATTCCCGGGAGGAGGCGGATGCCGCGTCCTTCCCTGCCGAAATTGGGAACCTCGGGTTCTTCGTGCAGTCGGGTTCCTACACCGTGGCCCACAAACTGGCGGACAACGGAATAGCCCCTCGCCTCAACATACGACTGAACAGCGTAGGATATATCGCCGATTCTGTTGCCGGGACACGCCGCTTTTATGCCTGCGTACAGGCTTTCGCGGGTTGTGTCCATCAGCCGCTTTGCCTCGGGTGAAACGTCCCCTACAGCAAATGTGGCAGCATTATCGCCGTGGTATCCCCCAAGTTCTGCACCGAGATCGACACTTACTATGTCGCCCTCGCGGAGAACACGCTGTTTAGAGGGTATGCCGTGAATTACTTCGTTGTTGATGGATATACAAGCTGTTGCAGGGTAGCCTTGGTAGCCTTTGAAGTTAGGAACTGCGCCCTTACTTCTTATATACTCCTCGGCTATCCTATCAAGCTCGGCAGTTGTTATGCCGGGCTGCACAGCTAAGCCAACAGTTTTGAGCGCTCCTGCCGAGATTACGCATGCCTCTTTCATAAGGCTGAGCTCGCGGCTTGTTTTGAGCACTATCATAATTATATCTCCAGAGCGGCAAAGGTTGCTGCGGTGGTATCTTTTACCTCTTCGCAGCCCTTAACCGAACGAAGCTTGCCCTTGGCAGCATAGAATTCCTTGAGCGGCTCGGTCTGTTCGTGATAAACGTGAAGTCTGTCGAGAACAGTTTCGGGAGCGTCATCCTTGCGGAGAACTAACTCCTTGCCGCAGAAATCGCAAATGCCATCCTTCTGGGGCTTCTTATATTCGAGGTGGTAGGTTGCTCCGCAATCGAGGCAAACTCTGCGACCCGACATTCTGGCAACGATCTTTTCATCCTCAACGTCGATGGAGAGAACGGTATCGATCTCGATGCCCATATTATCGAGCGCTTCTGCCTGCGGAATCGTGCGCGGGAAGCCATCAAGGATGAAGCCGTTTGCACAGTCATCATTGGCTAAACGCTCACGGATGATGCCGATTACGACCTCATCGGGAACAAGCTTACCAGCGTCTACATAAGACTTTGCTTTGCTGCCCATCTCGGTTCCGTTCTTCATCGATTCGCGGATTATGTTTCCGGTCGAGATAACGGGAATGGACAGTCTGTCGCTTATTTTTTCTGCCTGGGTACCTTTACCGGCACCGGGTGCACCTAAAAGTATAAGCTTCATATTATTCTCCTTAATCAAGGAATCCCTTGTAGTGTCTCATAAGGATCTGAGACTCGAGATTCTGAACAGTATCAAGGGCAACACCTACAAGAATCAGTACAGAAGTACCACCGAGCGAAATCTGGATTCCGCCGATATTGCCAACGAGGATGGGGAGTATTGCAATAAGTCCGAGGAATATTGCGCCCATCAGGGTGATTCTTGACAAGATCTTAGAAATAAAATCAGAGGTGGGCTTGCCGGGACGGATACCCGGGATAGCGCCGCTGTTCTTACGCAGGTTGTTAGCCATCTCAACAGGGTTGTACTGAATCGTGGTATAGAAATACGCAAAAGCGATGATGAGTACAACGTAGATGAGTGCGTAGAAAACGCCCTGAACGCTGAAAAGAGAAAGTGCTTTATAGATTACCGATTCCTTGTTGCTCATGAATGAAAGAATCATTGTGGGGAGCATAAGAATCGAGCTAGCGAAGATTATCGGCATAACACCCGACATATTAACCTTGATCGGAATGTGGGTGTTCTGACCGCCGTACATCTTACGGCCAACAACGCGCTTTGCATACTGAACGGGGAGTCTTCTCTCTGCATGGGTCATCCAAACGATGAAGCCGATGATTGCGAGGAAGATAACGAGAACAGCAACAACTGCTACGTATCTGCCCATCTTTACGTATGCCCAGAGCATTGCTGCTGCCTGAGGAGCACGAGCGATAATACCTGCAAACAGAAGCATCGAAATGCCGTTGCCAACGCCCTTATTATCAATCTGCTCGCCGAGCCACATTACGATGGCCGAACCGGCTGTGAAGCAGAGGATGATAACGGGAGCTGCAAACCAGAGGCTGCCGCCCTTAACGTTGAGCAGGCCGCTCTTCTGCAGATATACGTAATAAGCCGTACCCTGAATGAGACCGATAATTACGGTTGCATAACGGGTAATCTTAGCTATCTTTCTTCTGCCTGCTTCGCCTTCCTTGGAGAGTCTCTCAAGGGCGGGAATTGCGACAGATAAAAGCTGAATAATAATTGAAGCATTGATATACGGCTGAACCGACATTGCGAAGATTGCGCCGTATTCAAGTCCACCACCGGTGAGGATCGACAGATAACTGAAGAACTGGTTGACGCCGGAGTTACCCTTCACGGCTTCAGCCAATGCAGCAGTATTGATGAACGGTACCGGTATAACGGAGCCTATGCGGAACACAACGATAATAAGCAACGTGAACAGAATCTTCTTGCGGAGATCCACAACGCGCCATGCGTTTCTTAATGTTTCCAGCATATTACTTCACCTCAACAGTTCCGCCAACAGCTTCGATCTTCTGCTTGGCAGTTTCGGAGAAGCTGAGTTCCTTTACGGTGAGCTTCTTAGTGAGCTTTCCGTTGGCAAGAACCTTAACGGGCTTGTCAGCGTCCTTTACGAGACCCTTCTTAACAAGAGCCTTCATATCAACGACAGCTCCATCGTCGAACACTTCTAAAGCAGCAACATTTATAATTGCATACTCTTCAGCAAAAATGTTGTTAAAGCCACGCTTGGGAACGCGTCTCTGAAGCGGCATCTGACCGCCTTCGAAACCGGGTCTCATACCGTGACCGGCACGAGCCTTCTGACCCTTGTGACCTTTTCCGGCGGTTTTACCGTTGCCGGAGCCATGACCTCTACCAATGCGCTTTGCCTCCTTAGTGGAGCCAAATGCAGGATGCAGTTCATGCAGTTTCATTGTTCGCACCTCCTTGCATAGTTGCGGTTAAATCTTTGAAGCGATTAAGCTCCAGTTACCTCGATGAGGTGGATGATCTTCTTGATCTTACCCTGGGTCTGTGCGTTATCGGGCTGAACTGTTACGTCGCCGATTTTCTTAAGACCGAGAGAAGCGGCAGTAGCTATCTGGCCCTCTTTGGAACCAATTAAGCTCTTAACCATTGTGATCTTAAGGCTGCCAGCAGCCTTCTTTGCTTTTGTAGCCATTGTGCTGCTTCCTCCTTAACCTAAAATTTCCTTAACCGACTTATTGCGAATCGCAGCAACCTGTTCAGCACTGCGCAGCTTGGACAGACCGTCCATAGTTGCACGTACTACGTTGCAAGGATTGTTGGAACGCAGAGCCTTTGTACGGATGTCACGAATTCCTACTATTTCAACAACAGCACGAACGGGACCGCCGGCAATAACTCCGGTACCGGGTGCAGCAGGCTTCATTAAAACTCTGCCTGCACCGAATTCGCCGATTATTTCATGCGGAATGGTTGTGCCCTTAAGCGGAATCTTAATAAGATTCTTCTTAGCATCTTCGATTCCCTTACGGATAGCATCCGGAACTTCGCCGGCCTTACCCATACCGAAACCTACGATACCGTTTCCGTCACCAACAACTACGAGAGCCGAGAACTTCATTACGCGGCCGCCCTTAACTGTCTTGGAAACGCGGTTTATGGCAACAACATGTTCCTGTAAATCTAATGTAGTTGCGTCAATGTTAGTAGCCAAAAGTATTCCTCCTCCTTTTTAGAACTTGAGGCCGCCCTCGCGGGCACCTTCGGCAAGCTCCTGAACGCGGCCGTGATAGATATATCCGCCTCTGTCGAATACGACATCGGTGATGCCCTTATCAGCAGCACGCTTAGCAATTAACTGTCCAACCTTACGAGCGCCTTCCTTGTTGCCGCCGTTTGCGCCGAAATCCTTTTCAGCGGAGTTGGCTGCAGCGAGGGTAACGCCGTTTACATCGTCGATGAGCTGGGCGTAGATGTTGCTATTGGAGCGAAATACATTCAGGCGGGGGCACTCTGCAGTGCCGCTGATCTTGCTGCGTACGCGAACGTGACGCTTAAGACGAGCCTTATTGCTATCAGACTTTGTAACCATGTCTTATACACTCCTTCTTTATTTCTTTCCGCCCTTGCCGGCCTTACCTTCTTTACGACGGATATATTCTCCGACGTACTTGATGCCCTTGCCCTTATAAGGCTCCGGGGGACGCTTTTTGCGTACCTCAGCGGCAAACTGAACATCTTTCTGCTTATCCGTACCGGAATTGATTATCGAGTTCGGACCGGGAACTTCAATGGTGATTCCATCAATCTCAGGCATAATTACCTGATGGGAATATCCGAGGTTCATAACGAGGTCCTTACCCTGCTTCTGTACACGGTAACCAACGCCGTTAACCTCGAGTTCTTTCTTGTAGCCCTCAGTAACACCTGTTACCATGTTGGCAACGAGGGTTCTGGTGAGACCGTGCAGCGAGCGATGTGCTGCTACATCGGAGGGGCGGGTAACTAAAAGCTGGTTACCCTCCTGCTTAATGGTGATTACGGGCGAAAACTCGTTTGCGAGTGTGCCCTTGGGTCCCTTAACGGTTACCTTAGTACCGTCAATCTTAACCTCAACACCGGCAGGAATCTCTATCGGTTTATTACCAATTCTTGACATTCCTCAGCACCTCCTTACCAGACGAAAGCGAGAACTTCGCCGCCAACGTTGGCATTGCGAGCCTGCTTATCTGTCATTATACCCTTCGAGGTGGAAAGGATTGCGATACCGAGGCCCTTCATAACCTTCGGCATATCTTCTACGTTAGTGTAGATACGCAGGCCGGGCTTGGATACTCTGCGGAGTCCTGTCAGTACCTGCGATTTATTCGGGCCGTACTTTAATGTTACGTGAATGATGCCCTGCTTTCCGTCTTCTATAACCTGAAAGCCGTTTATATATCCTTCGTCAAGTAAGATCTGGGCGATAGCCTTCTTAACATTTGACGCAGGGATATCTACCGATTCGTGTTTTGCCGAATTTGCATTACGAATTCTTGTAAGCATATCAGCGATAGTATCGGTGATTTGCATGCTGTCAACCTCCTTTGCGTATGCTGTTTACCAGCTTGCCTTCTTCACACCGGGAATTTCACCCTTATAAGCTAACTCCCTGAAGCAGATACGGCAGATGCCGTACTTGCGAAGATAAGCATGCGGGCGGCCGCAGATCTTGCATCTGCTGTATTCTCTTGTGGAAAACTTAGCGGGACGAGCCTGCTTAATTTTCATAGATGTCTTAGCCATAGTTCCTTCTCCTTACTTCGCAAACGGGGCGCCCATGAGTGTTAATAACTCGCGTGCTTCCTCGTCGGTCTTTGCGGTGGTAACAAAGATGATATCCATACCGCGAACCTTATCGATCTTATCGTACTCGATTTCAGGGAATATGAGCTGTTCCTTAACGCCCATGGAATAGTTACCACGGCCATCGAAGGAGTTGGGGTTAATTCCTCTGAAGTCTCTAACTCTCGGTAATGCCATGTTGAAAAGACGATCAACGAACTCGTACATCTTTTCGCCACGGAGAGTTACCTTAACACCGATCGGCATACCCTCACGGAGTTTAAAGTTAGCAACCGACTTCTTAGCTCTACATACAACAGCCTTCTGACCGGTGATAAGAGCGAGGTCTCCCATTACAGCGTCAATTACCTTTGAATTTTCTTTAGCGTCGCTGCATCCGACGTTGATTACAACCTTATCAAGCTTGGGAATCTGCATGGTGCTTTTGTAGTTGTATTTCTTCATCAACTCGGGAGCAACAGAAGCTTTGTATTCTTCTTTTAATCTTGCCATGTCAAATCCTCCTTACCTAAAAGGTTTCGCCGCACTTTTTGCACATGCGGTCCTTCTTGCCATCAGCATAGATCTTGTGACCTACGCGGGTGGGCTTATTGCACTTCGGGCAAACAAGCTGAACCTTGCATGCGAGAATTGCACTTTCGGTATCGATGATACCCGAAGGATCACCGGCCTTATGGGGCTTAACATGCTTTTTAACCATGTTAAGACCCTCAACGATTACCTTACCCTCTTTGGGGCTAACTTCGAGCACCTTGCCCTGCTTGCCGCGATCTTTAGCATCGCCAGTAAGAAGAACTACGGTATCTCCTACTTTTACGTGAAGCTTATTCATTTCTGTTTACCTCCCTTAAAGTACTTCGGGAGCGAGAGAAAGAATCTTGGAATAATCCTTCTCACGTAACTCACGAGCAACCGGTCCAAAGATACGAGTACCACGGGGGTTCTTATCTTCCTTAATGATTACGGCTGCATTTTCGTCAAATCTAATGTATGTGCCATCATCACGGCGAAGTCCGCGAACCGAGCGAACGATTACGGCCTTTACTACATCGCCCTTCTTAACAGTACCACCGGGGGTGGCCTTCTTAACGGAAGCAACGACTACATCGCCGATGTTGGCATACCTCCTTTTGGAGCCTCCTAAAACACGGATGCACATAAGTTCTTTTGCACCGGTATTGTCAGCAACCTTGAGGTAACTCTGTTGTTGTATCACAGTGTTTTCCTCCTTCAGACTACTTAGCCTTTTCGATTATCTCAACCACACGCCAATGCTTATCCTTGGAGAGGGGTCTAGTTTCCATAACGAGCACTCTGTCGCCTACACCGCAGGCATTGTTCTCATCATGAGCCTTAAGCTTAACTGTTTTCTTTACGATCTTGTTGTAAAGAGGATGCTTAACGTTATCCTTAATAGCGATTACAACGGTCTTATCCATCTTATCGCTGACAACGTAGCCAGTTCTTGTTTTACGAAGATTTCTTTCGTTCACAGCTAATTACCTGCCTTTCTTAAGAATTGGCGCTGTCGCGAAGTTCGATCTCACGCATAACAGTCTTAACGCGTGCGATATCCTTCTTTACAGCACTGATTCTGGTCGGGTTGTCGAGCTGGTTAATTGTGAGCTGGAAACGGAGCTTGAATAATTCATCGTTTAAACTTGCCAGCTGCTCTTTGAGTTCTGCAAGATTCTTTTCTCTGATTTCCTGTGCTTTCATTACTGCTCACCATCCATTTCCTGCTTAACAATAAACTTGCACTTTATCGGAAGCTTATTTGCGGCAAGGCGCATAGCTTCTTGAGCCTGTTCTTTGCTAACTCCGCCGATTTCGAACATTACACGGCCGGGCTTAACAACGGCTACCCAATACTCGGGCGAGCCTTTACCGGAACCCATTCGGGTTTCAGCCGGCTTCTCAGTGATCGGCTTATCGGGGAATATTTTGATCCATACCTGACCGCCACGCTTAATGTAACGGGTCATAGCGATACGGGCAGCCTCAATCTGGTTGGAAGTGATCCAAGCAGGTTCTAAAGCCTGAAGGCCGAAATCGCCGTAGGTAACGGTGTTACCGCGAGTAGCAGTACCGGTTAAACGGCCGCGCTGAACTCGACGATATTTAACGCGCTTCGGTAATAACATTAGTGGGCTCCCCTTTCGTTTTTAGGTTTACGAGCATCGTGGAGAACCTCACCCTTATAGATCCAAACCTTAACGCCGATACGACCGTAGGTGGTGTTTGCCTCAGCAAAACCATAGTCGATGTCAGCGCGGATTGTCTGAAGCGGGATAGTTCCCTCATGATAATGCTCTGTTCTTGCGATTTCAGCACCGCCGAGACGGCCCGAAACCTGAGTCTTGATACCCTTTGCGCCGAGCTTCATAGCACGTCCGATGGACATCTTGAGTGCACGACGGAAGGATACACGCTTTTCAAGCTGTGCTGCAATGTTCTCAGCAACGAGGGTAGCATCCAAATCGGGGCTCTTAACCTCAACGATATTGATAACTACGGGCTTGCCAAGCATTTTCTGGCACTTTTCACGAAGCTTTTCGATCTCTGCACCGTTGCGGCCGATTACCATACCCGGCTTTGCACAGTGGATATGAATGCGAACCTTGGATGCATCACGTTCGATCTCAATCTTCGGAACGCCTGCAGAATACAATGTTTTCTTCAAATACTTGCGGAGGTTATAGTCCTCTACCAATGTATCACCGAAGACATTGTTCTTTGTGAACCAACGGGAATTCCAGTTTTTGATAACGCCAACGCGGAATCCGTTCGGATTAACTTTCTGGCCCATAACTTAACCTCCTTAATTAGTCTTCACGTTCTTTAAGAACGATATTGATGTGGGATGTTCTCTTTAAGATGCGGTGTGCACGACCGTGATCCTTCGGGCGGATTCTCTTAAGAGTCGGGCCCGGGCATACGGAGCACTCTGCAACGTAAAGCTTGGATACATCCATACCATGATTGTTTTCAGCATTTGCCATAGCGCTCTTTAAGAGCTCTACCAAATACTCACAGGCGGCCTTAGGTGTAAACTTAAGAATAGCCATAGCCTTGTCTGCATCCTGATTGCGGATGAGATCCAAAACAATCTTCACCTTACGGGGTGATATACGGACATATTTTAAAGATGCCCTTGCTTCCATAGTTTAACTCTCCTTTCAACCGCTTACTTTGTTGTCTTAGAACCGGCGTGGCCCTTAAAGGTTCTTGTGGGCGCAAATTCACCGAGCTTGTGTCCAACCATATCCTCGGTTACATATACCGGAACGTGCTTACGTCCGTCATGTACCGCAATTGTGTGTCCGACGAAATCGGGGAATATTGTTGAAGAACGGCTCCAAGTCTTGAGGACTCTCTTTTCACCGGCATTATTCATTTCACGGATTCTCTTGAGCAGAACGGGCTGCACAAAAGGTCCCTTTTTAACGCTTCTTCCCATTTCTTAAACTCCTTTCGTCCGACTAATTAGCATTTCTTCTCTTGACAATATACTTGTCAGAGTGCTTATGCTTATCACGAGTCTTAAGGCCGAGAGCAGGTTTGCCCCAGGGGGTAACCGGTCCCGGACGGCCGATCGGGGATTTACCCTCACCACCACCGTGGGGATGGTCGCAGGGGTTCATTACAGAACCGCGAACGGTCGGTCTCCAACCCATGTGACGCTTACGACCAGCTTTACCGATATTGATGTTGCCGTGTTCAGCGTTACTTACCTGACCAACGGTTGCCATGCAATTTACGGGAACGTTGCGAAGCTCACCGGAAGGAAGACGGAGAAGTGCGTATCCATTCTCCTTAGCCATAAGCTGTGCCATACCGCCTGCAGAACGTGCAAGCTGTGCACCACGGCCGGGATAAAGCTCGATATTGTGGAGGAATGTACCAACCGGGATATTAACCATCGGCAGTGCATTACCGGTTACGATATCGGCATCGGGGCCGCTAACAACGGTATCGCCAACCTTAAGACCAGCCGGAGCGATGATATAGCGCTTTTCGCCATCCTCGTATTCAACGAGGGCGATGAAAGCGGTACGGTTCGGGTCATACTCGAGAGTCTTAACGACTGCCGGGATTCCGAAACGCTCACGCTTAAAGTCGATTACTCTGTACTTTCTGCGGTTTCCGCCGCCGCGATGGCGAACGGTGATGCGGCCATAACTGTTACGGCCAGCATTTTTCTTTAAAGGCTCAAGCAAACTTTTCTCGGGAGCAACCTTGGAAAGACCGGAATAATCCATAGAGGTCATACCGCGGCGACCCGGGGTAGTCGGCTTATAATGTTTTATTGCCATTTGTTTCACTCTCCTATTTAGGCTTAGCGAGGCAGGTTCCTGCCCCATACATCACCGGAAATCTTGTGATTTCGATTTCGGATTAATTACTTAAGTCCGTCGAAGAACTCGATCGGCTTAGAATCTGCTTTAAGCGTTACAATAGCTTTCTTCCAAGAAGAGGTGTAGCCGCTGTAACGTCCCATGCGTCTTTCCTGTCCGCGAACGCTGATGGTGTTTACCTTAGCAACCTCTACCTTGAAGAGATTCTCTACTGCTTCAGCGATGAGAACCTTGTTGGCATCCTTGGCTACCTTGAAGGTGTATTTCTTATCAGCAATTCCGGCCATGCTCTTTTCAGTAATGATCGGAGCAATTATTACATTCTCATAGGCCTTCATTATGCATATACCTCCTCGATCTTAGCAACAGCGCCCTTAACGATTACGAGAGTATCGGCATTAACGATATCGTAGGTGTTAATGGTGTTGTACTGAGCGGTCTTAAGACCGGGAACGTTTGCGCAGCTCTTTACGTTAACTGCATTGTTATCAGCTAAAACGAGAAGAGTTTTCTTGCCTGCGCCGATTGCCTTTAAGCAATCAACAACTGCTCTGGTCTTGTAGGTTTCAAGCTTGAGTTCATCGAGAACGATGAGAGCTTTGTTCTGTACCTTATCGGAAAGGGCAGACTTAACAGCAAGAGCACGAACCTTCTTGTTGAGAGAGTAGGAATAATCTCTCGGCTTCGGTGCGTGAACGATACCGCCATGTCTCCACTGGGGAGCTCTGGTGGAACCCTGTCTTGCGTGACCTGTTCCCTTCTGTCTCCAGGGCTTTTTGCCGCCGCCGGAAACCTCGGTACGAGTAAGTGTGGACTGTGTGCCCTGACGCTTGTTGGCAAGGTAGTTTACAACAGCCATATGCATAACAACCACATTGGGTTCAATTCCGAATACAGCTTTGCCGAGGTTGATCTTCTCAACTTCGTTACCAGCCATATCTACTACTGCTACTTTAGGCATATCTTACACTCTCCTTCCCATTAGGCCTTAACGCTGTCAAACAGAACAACAATTCCGCCCTTGGGGCCGGGAACGGCGCCCTTAACGGCAATGATGTTGTTTTCAGCGTCTACCTTAACTACATCGAGGTTCTGAACGGTTACGCGCTCAGCACCAAGATGACCGGCCATCTTCTTGCCCTTGAATACGCGAGCGGGGTCGATAACGCCCAACGAGCCGCCGTGACGGGCAACAGGACCGGTACCGTGAGACATCTTAAGGCGGGAGAAGTTCCAGCGCTTGATTACGCCGGCATAGCCCTTACCTTTGCTGGTGCCTCTTACATCTACTTTGTCACCTTCTGCGAATACGTCAGCCTTGATTACATCGCCAACGTTGAAGGCTGCGATGTCGTCCATGCGGAACTCACGGAGTACCTTCTTAGGAGCAACATCATTCTTTGCGAAATGTCCCTTCATGGGCTTGTTTACCTTATTAGCCTTCATATCGCCGTAGCCGATCTGAACAGCCTCGTAACCGTCAGTCTCTACGGTCTTCTTCTGGCAAACCATGCAGGGGCCGGCTTCGATAACAGTTACCGGTACTACATTTCCCTTTTCGTCGAAGAGCTGGGTCATGCCAAGCTTCTTTCCTACGATTCCTTTGTTCATTTTATTTCCTCCTTTTGGTTATTGGTTGACCACACGGGGCCAACATGACCTGTCGGCTATTAGAGCTTTATTTCAATCTCTACGCCGGCGGGGAGCTCAAGACCCATAAGAGCTTCAACAGTTTTGTTGGAAGGTCTTAATACGTCGATAAGCCTTTTGTGGGTGCGGGTTTCGAACTGCTCGCGGCTATCCTTATACTTGTGAACAGCGCGAAGAATGGTAACAACCTCTTTCTCAGTGGGGAGCGGCACGGGACCCGAAACGCGTGCGCCGGTGCGCTTTGCGGTTTCAACGATCTTTTCAGCCGACTGGTCAACGAGAGCGTGGTCGTAACCCTTGATTCGAATTCTGATCTTTTCCTTTACTGCCATTACTGGTCGCCTCCTTAAATTAGTTGGCGGGCAAAACTTACACAGTGCCGTGTGTTTCTTTTAGGCACATTATAAAACCGAATGGGCTGGGGTTGCAGCTTCATCCGGGTACGGCGCTATGATCGTAGCGTCGCTGCACCACGATTCGCAAGTACCGTAATGCATTTAAGTTTCATTCGCCCGGTTTAAAATCGGACATACTCCGCAGAAATTTCCCGACTCGGGGTCGGCCACCTCCTGCATCATCGCATATCTGCACACTTTGCGTGCCATAACATAATAACACAAGAGGAGTGCTGTGTCAAGCGTTTTTTTGCAAAAAAATTTAAGGTTTTCGGGGTCGCTTTTTCGCCGTTTTTCGACCCTATATATATAATGTATAGCGCGGGGCAAAAAACAACCCCGAAACACAAGGCTTCGGGGTGCGAATTATTCTGCTATTTCGCCTACGCCGTTTAAGATTAAACGGGGTGCATAAGGCATTTCCTTGAGTTCTTCCCTACTTGTTACGCCCGAGAGCACCAAAACAGTGTCAACTCCCGACTCGATACCCGCTATTATATCGGTATCCATACGGTCGCCTATTATAGCGGTATCCTTAGTGTCGCAATCCAGCAGGCGGATGCCTGTGCGCATCATAAGAGGATTGGGCTTGCCAAGGAAATATGCCGATTTGCCTGTTGCCAATTCGATAGGTGCCACGAGAGCGCGGCAGGCAGGAACAATCATATTGCCCTCAACAGGACCGGTCATATCGGGGTTGGTGCCGATAAGCTTGGCGCCAGCCTTAACCAACTTGACGGCTTTGCAGATATTCTGATAGTTATAGGTTTGGGTTTCACCCACTACAACGTAATCAGGATTTACGTCGTTCATAGATATACCTGCATTATAAAGCGCATTATAAAGACCTGCTTCGCCGATGCAATAAACCGAGCAGCCGGGCTTTTGATGCTTTAAGAAATGGGCGGTTGCGAGGGCGCTGGTATAGAAATGGCTTTCGTCAACCTCAAGACCCATTCTGGCGAGCTTTTGACTAAGCTCAAGCGGAGAACGCTCGCTGCTGTTGGTTAAAAACAAGAAACGCTTATTATTTTTAGTTAGCCAATTTAAAAAATCGTGCACACCGGGAAGGAGCTGGTTGCCGTGATAGATAACACCGTCCATATCGCAGATAAAGCCTTTTTTGGCTCTGATATCATCAATAGTTACTCGCATAGAGCACTCCCCTTTAACTCTTAATAAGCCTTGCCCCAATAGAGCATTTTATCGGCTTTTTTGCCGCAACATACGCAGGTATCACCCACGGGCTCCTGCTCAAACGGGATACAGCGCGAAGAAACGCCTGCTTTCTCCTTTAAGGCTTCCTCACATTCGCGGGATCCGCACCACATAGCCTTGATAAAGCCGGGCTTTTCTTCGGCAACCTTGATAATTTCATCAAGGTCGTGTGCTTCCCAGGTCATGCTGTTTCTGCGCTCGAGAGCGGCGGCGAACATAGCGTCGCGCATCTCTGTGAGCAAGCGGGAGATCTCGCTTTCGAGATCATCGAGAGATACGAAATATTTCTGGCGATTATCGCGGCGAACGATAACGCACTGATTCTTTTCGATATCCTTGGGTCCTAACTCAACGCGGAGCGGAACACCCTTCATCTCATACTCGGCAAACTTCCAGCCGGGGCTCTGCTCAGAGAGGTCAATCTTTGCGCGGCAAACCTTTGCAACACGCTCATAAACCTCAGTTGCCTTTTCGATAACACCCTCTTTATGGGATGCAATCGGGATTACAACGGTCTGGATAGGTGCGATGGCGGGCGGAAGCACGAGACCATCGTTATCACCGTGGGTCATGATAATTGCGCCGATAAGACGGGTGGAAACACCCCAAGAAGTCTGGAACGGATAAGCAAGCTTGTTTTCCTTATCAGTAAACTGGATGTTGAATGCGCGTGCAAAGCCATCACCAAAGAAATGTGAGGTTCCGCTCTGGAGAGCCTTACCATCGTGCATCATTGCTTCGATAGTATAGGTGTTTACTGCACCTGCGAAACGCTCTTTCTCGGTCTTTACGCCCTTGATAACGGGGATTGCGAGGAATTCCTCAGCAAAACGGGCATAAGTATCGAGCATGCGAACGGTTTCTGCTTCTGCCTCCTCAGCGGTGGCGTGGATGGTGTGACCCTCCTGCCATAAGAACTCGCGAGAACGCAGGAAAGGACGAGTGGTCTTTTCCCAGCGGACAACGCTGCACCACTGGTTATAAAGCTTGGGCAGATCGCGATAGGACTGAACTATATTGGCATAGTGATCGCAGAAAAGAGTTTCGGAGGTGGGGCGAACACAAAGACGTTCCTCCAACTTTTCATTTCCGCCGTGGGTGACCCATGCAACCTCGGGGGCAAAGCCCTCAACGTGATCCTTTTCTTTTTGAAGCAGGCTCTCGGGAATGAACATGGGCATGCAAACGTTCTCGTGACCTGTTTCCTTGAACATACCATCAAGTATTTTCTGGATATTTTCCCAAATGGCATAGCCATACGGACGGATGATCATACAGCCCTTGACCGATGAATAATCCATCAGCTCTGCCTTTGCTACAATGTCGGTGTACCATTTTGCAAAATCCTCATCCATGGAGGTTATTGCTTTTACCATTTTTTCGTTAGCCATAAATATACGCTCCGATTCTTTAATAATCGGTAATATTATACTTTAATTTTATAAATTATGCAACACCGTTTTTTAGGTTTTTAAGCCTCAAACACAAGAAAGTTGAGGCGTTTTTTCAAAAAAATGTTGACAAAGTTAACTTTCGGGAATATCATTCTTTTAGAACGATATGTTCTCCCCTGTTTTGGGGCACTTTTTCAGGAGGTTTTTTTATGGTATTTGAAAAGATTCGTGCTATTCTTGCAAACCAGCTTGATGCTGATGAGAACGAAATTACAATGGAAACCGACGTTGCCGCCGATTTAGGCGCTGACAGCTTGGACGTTGTTGAGCTTATAATGTCTATCGAGGATGAGTTCGAAATCGAAATTCCCGATGAGAACATTGAAAATATCAAAACTGTTGGCGACGTTGTAAATTATATACAGAGCATACAGTAATCTCTGCCGTCTATGGTTCCCCATAGGCGGTATTTTTTAAGGTTGGGGGTGATACGATGCTTGAGAAAATACTGAAAGAAAAATATGGAATTGATGCACTCTGCTTGGAGGAAACCGATTCGACCAACATCGTTGCCAAGCGAATGGCGGCAGAGGGCGAAAAAGAATGGTTTTCGGTTGTTGCAAAGAAGCAAACGGGCGGCAGAGGACGGCTTGGAAGACAGTTTTATTCGCCCGAGGGTGGGCTTTATCTCAGCATTATACTTCGCCCTACCCTATCGGCTGAAAACGCGCTCCTGATAACTACAGCCGCCGCTGCTGCTGTCAGCCGCGCGATTGATACCTGCTTTAACGCCAAAAGCAATATCAAATGGGTAAACGATATAATAATTGGCGGTAAAAAGGTTTGCGGAATTCTTTGCGAATCGGTTTATTCAGGTGAAGATTACTTTACCGTTTTGGGAATCGGAGTTAACCTCAGCGGTGAAAAAACGGCAGTGCCTGACGAGCTTGAAAGCATTATGGGATTTATATGCGAAACCCCCTGCAGTGAGGAAGAAAAAGCTCGTTTTATTGCCGAGATAATAAAGAATTTTAAGGAATATTATGTTAACCTAACCTCCAAACCACATCACGCATTTTACAAGCAACGTTTACTCGTATCCGACCGTGCCGAAATCGTACGGGAGGATTGCCGCGAGGAATGCAGCATATTAGGTATCACGGAGGATTTTTCGCTTATTGTTAAATCCGCGAAAGGCGTGGAGCATATCTCCTTCGGGGAGGTTAGTGTAAGACTATGAAAACGAAAAGTAAGCGACTCACTCTAACCGCTCTATTTGCCATAATAATCGCGTTTTTTGCGTGGATTTCGGTTCCTACGCCGTTTGGTATTCCGGTAACGCTGCAGGTTTTCGGCGTTGCGCTCTGCGGATATACGCTCGGACTTAAATGGGGTCTTGCCTGCACCGCTACATACATTATTATGGGGGCTATCGGGCTGCCGGTTTTTTCGTTTTTCGGTGGTGGACTCGGGGTGCTGACATCCGCGAACGGCGGATTTATTTTTGGTTTTTTGCTGCTTTCGGTTTTTTGCAGTTTAAACACATTATGTAAACTTAATTTTTTGATGCCCTGCATCGGAGTTTTGCTCTGCCACGCGGTTGGTGTTTTGCAGTTTTCACTTGTTTCGGGAGCGAACGCAGGCGGTGTTTTTCTCACCGCTTCCCTCCCCTTTATTTTTAAGGATTTTGCGCTGGTGATAACAGCGTTTTATATTCGAAAGCGGATAAGATTGGAAGAAATTTATGATTAACGTTCTACACTTTGATAAACAGATAATCGTTTGCGAAAAGCCTTCGGGCATTCTCTCGCAGGCTGATTCATCGGGCGCTAAAAACCTGCCCGAGGTGCTAAAACGCGAGACCAACTCCTACTACGTTGAGGCGGTTCACAGACTTGATAAACCAGTTGGCGGAGTTATGGTATACGCAAGGCAACGCGAGGCTGCAGGTATTCTCTCAACTGCGGTTAAAGAACGCAGGATGAAAAAGGAATATCTTGCGGTGATACACGGTATGCCTGAGAATGAGAAAGGCACGATGAGAGATTTTCTTTATCGCGATGCCAAGCACTGCAAATCTTACGTTGTGAAGCGGGAACGCAAGGGCGCCAAGGAGGCTATACTGCACTATGAAGTGATATCCAGCAAAAAGTGCGGAAACGAGATACTCTCTTTGGTGAAAATCGAGCTTGAGACAGGCAGAACGCACCAAATCAGGGTGCAGTTTTCCTCAAGACAAATGCCGCTTGTGGGCGATGAGCGTTACGGCGGTGCCGCTGATAAGTGCTCGATCGCGCTTTTCTCGCACAAGATTGCTTTCACCCATCCAAAAACGCGTAAAGATATGGAGTTTTCACTCCTGCCTCCCAAAATCTTCCCTTGGAATAAATTCGAATTATAAAAAAGAACTCCCGAACCTGCAAGGTTCGGGAGATTTTTTATTCAACAGTTACCGATTTGGCGAGGTTGCGCGGTTTATCGACGTCGCAACCGCGGGCTACGGCGGTGTAATACGCCAGTATCTGCAAAACTACAGTAGCTACCATAGGTGCGAAAATTTCGTTTATTTCGGGCAACACCAAAGTGTAATCCGAGACGGCGCTGACCGCCGCTGCCGCCGCAGAGGTGCACACAGAGAATACAGTTGCACCGCGCGACTTGGTTTCCCTTATGTTGCTTATTGTTTTCTCCATAACCGAGGATACGGTTGTGAGCGTTATAACGGGAACGTTGGCATCAATGAGCGAGATGGTGCCATGCTTGAGTTCGCCTGCAGGATATGCTTCGCTATGGATATAGGATATTTCCTTTAGCTTGAGCGAACCCTCCTGACAGATAACCGAATCTATTCCGCGACCTATGAAGAAAACATCCTCATATTCGGCTAGTTTTTCCGATAAGCGCTTTATTCTGCCACTCATTTTAAGGGCAGCATCGATAGCCTCAGGGAGTGCGTTTTCGAGCATATCGCAAAGTTCTCGGCAGCGACCCTCTGAAATCTGCTTTTTAACAAGCGCGAGCTTAAAGGCTATTTGATAAAGCACAGCACACTGAACGGTATATGCCTTGGTGGAGGCAACCGAGATTTCAGGACCCGCCCAGGTATAGATAACGTAATCGGCAAGACGTGCTATGGTGGAGCCTACGACGTTTACTATAGCCAGAGTTTTAGCTCCAGACGCGCGAGCAAGCTCCAGCGCCGCTATGGTATCGGCGGTTTCGCCCGACTGGGATATGAGAATTACCAAGGTGTTTTTATTTAGTATCGGATTGCCATAGCGGAATTCCGATGCTATCTCGACCGATACCGGGGTTCTTGAGAAGCGCTCAATAAGGCTTTTGCCCACAAGACCTGCGTGGGATGCGGTTCCGCAGCCGATTATTTTTATTTCGCTTATATCCTCAATGGAACGATCGAGAATGTCACAATCAAAATATGGAATGCCATCCTTAAGGCGCGGCATAACGGTGTTTTTAACAGCCTCTGCCTGCTCGTTTATCTCCTTGAGCATAAAGTGGTTATAGCCGCATTTCTTGGCCGCCTCAACGCTCCAAGTTATTTTCTTTTTTTCGGGGGTTATTTCGCTGTCGTCAGCGGCAATGAAGCGAATTCCTTGCGGAGTTACCTCTGCCACCACGCCCTCGGGAAGTTGATAATATTCCTTAGTGAAGGGCAAAATAGCAGGGATGTCGGACGCAAGATAACTGCCGTTGGAAGTAGCGGCGCATATTAGCGGACTGCCGCTTCGAATGGCATAGATATTCTCGCGATCGCCCTTGAACATAACGCAAAATGCATAGGAGCCGCGAATTGCCTTAGCAGCAGCGTGGAGCGCCTTTATCGGGTCCTTATGCTGTTTATAAAAATGGTCGATAAGGTGGGCTGCTACCTCTGTATCGGTTTCGCTGCGGAAACGATAACCCTCCGAGATCAACATTTCCTGCAGCTCAAGATAATTCTCAATAATTCCGTTATGCACGAGGCTGAGCCGCGACGATAGATGCGGATGGGCATTGCGCTCATTCGGCTCACCGTGGGTTGCCCAGCGGGTGTGACCTATGCCTGAGGTGCCTCTGATTTTTCTGCCCGCCTTTATTCTATCGGTTAAATTTTTGATTCTGCCCTCGGTTTTAACGGTTATTATTCCATCCTCGTAAACCGAGATGCCTGCAGAATCATAACCACGGTATTCGAGTGCCGAGAGGCCACTTATAAGTACCGGAACGGCCTGACGGGTTCCGGTGTATCCAATTATTCCACACATATATTTAAAAAACTCGCTTTCACTATTTAAGCGCCCTTACGGGCTCTATATTAACAAAACTTAAATTCAAAAATTCGAAACGCTTTTGTTTTACGGTTTCCCATAAGTTTTTGTGCGCATCGTTACGACCGTTTGGCCGGAAGAGCATCCGCCGAATTTTTCGATAACTCTTCTCCTCGTCACCTGCGGAAACACCGCTAAGGCCCGGCGCTAAGAGGCATTGCCGCCCCTTTTATTTATGCTAATTGTTTTTTGATAACCGCCGCTACTTCCTTTGCGATTTTTTCGATAAGCTTCATATCATCGCCCTCGACCATCACGCGGATGAGCGGCTCTGTGCCCGAAGGACGAACAACTATTCTGCCCGTATCGCCGAGATCGGCTTTTGCCTTATCAACGGCGGCCTTTATCACCTCATCGGTGAAGTAATGGCGTTTGCCATCGGCTGTTACCTTCAGATTTATTATAGTTTGGGGGCATTTTTTCATCACTGCCGCCAGTGTCGACAGCTTTTCCCCTTTGCGGCGCATGAGCGAGAGAAGTTGTGCCGCAGTTAACTGA
>JAZOPP010000006.1:0-3607 GCA_045655625.1 Acutalibacteraceae bacterium | reverse complement strand
ACCAAAACGATTTTTTTGTTTTCTTTGCTCTCTCTATAAAGAACGAAACGCGAACCGATTACCTGAACTACGTCGGCTCCTGTTTCCTCAGCGATTTTATCGGCAGCTTCACGCGAAGACTGCGGAGAAGTTTCAAGCACGCGCAGCTTTATAAGCTCACGAGCTTCAAGAGTTTCATCCACCTGACGGATGAGTTGTTCATTTATACCGCCTTTACCAACTTGGAAGATGGTTTCAAGGCTGTTTGCAAGCGCACGAAGCTGTGCGCGCTGTTTTCCGGTTAACATTATTCTACCTCTTAAATATAGTTTTTCAGTTCATCGCGAAGCATACAAAGCGCCTTGCCGCGATGACTTACCTTATCCTTTTCCTCGCCTGATGCAAGACCGAAGCAACCGATTTCTCCAACAAACAGAGGATCGTATCCAAAGCCGTTTTCACCGTGCTCCTCAAAATCGATATGACCTTCACATTTACCAGTTACGGTGAATTTTCTGCCATCTGGGAAAACGCAAGCAACGGCAGACACAAATCTTGCGGTTCGCTTTTCGAAAGGAACACCCTCAAGCTCACGAAGAAGTTTACGGTTGTTTTCCTTATCATCGCCATGCACGCCGCTATAGCGAGCCGAAAAAATTCCGGGTGCACCGCCGAGCGCATCAACACAAAGACCAGAGTCATCCGCCAAAGAAACATATCCCGTTTTTTCGCAGGCGAAAGCCGCCTTGATGGTGGCATTCTCTTCGAAAGTGGTGCCGTCTTCCTCAACGTCGGGCAGCGAATAAGGCAAATCACTTTCACATATAACTTCAATTCCCATAGGCTCAAGAATGCGTTTAAACTCTATAACCTTATGAGCATTTTTAGTGGCTATGAAAAATTTCACTATTCTTCCTCACTTTCGAAAAGGCCCTCGGCAAACTTATCAGCATCGAAGGGCTGGAGGTCATCTATTCCCTCGCCCACACCCACAAATTTAACGGGGATACCCAACTCATGGTTAATAGCGAGCACAACGCCGCCGCGAGCAGTTCCATCAAGCTTGGTGAGAACTATACCGGTAATATTGGCAACGTTTTTAAACTCGCGAGCCTGATTTACTGCATTTTGACCCGTTGTTGCATCCAGCACTAGTAGGGTTTCAAGCGAGGACTCAGGTAGTTCGCGGTTAATAACGCGATACATTTTAGCAAGTTCATCCATAAGATTTTTCTTATTGTGAAGTCTGCCGGCGGTATCGCATACGATAATGTCTGCCTTTTTTGCCTTAGCGGAAGCGATGGTATCGAATATTACCGAAGCGGGATCGGTTCCCTCAACGCTTTTAACCATATCAACACCACTGCGTTCAGCCCACACAGAGAGCTGGTCAATAGCGGCAGCGCGGAAGGTATCGGCTGCGCCGAGCACAACCTTTTTGCCCTGCTTTTTAAAGCCGAGTGCCATCTTGCCGATGGTGGTGGTTTTACCAACACCGTTAACACCTATCATGAGAACAACCGATGGTTTTGTGTCGAGATGCAGAGAGGTATCCCCTTTGAGCATATCGGCAACGGTTTCCTTTAACAGATTGCGAATCTCAGCGGGATCGGTAATGCGTTCTTCCTTTACGCGTTCACGCAATGTATCACAAATATAGGTTGACGTTGTAACACCGATATCGCAGGTTATTAAAATTTCCTCGAGTTCTTCAAAAAGCTCTTCATCGATCTTTTTAAAACTCTTGATAACGCTGTTTACAGCGCCTGAAATATTGGAGCGGGTCTTTTTTAACCCCTCACTTATTTTGCTGAAAAAGCCCATTTATAAACCTCTTAGTTTAAGTTCATTTTCTTTTCAAGCTCGGCTACGTTAAGCTCAAGCAGTTTTGTAATACCCTTTTCCTGCATGGTTACACCGTATAACACATCTGCAGCCTCCATAGTGCCGCGACGGTGGGTTATGCAAATGAACTGGGTATTGAAATCAGCACGGCTCATATAGTCGGCTACGCGATCAACGTTGATATCATCAAGCGCGGTATCTACCTCATCGAGGAAGCAGAACGGAGGCGCATTGACACGCATAATAGAGAAATAAATTGAAAGTGCGATAAGCGCCTTCTCTCCGCCCGAGAGACCATCAAGGCTCGGAACATTCTTGCCGGGAAGCTTAACGTTAATATCAATTCCGCTTTCAAGGATATTAGACGGGTCGCTAAGCGTTAGTTCTGCCTGACCACCGCCAAACAGTTCCTTAAAGGTTTTACTGAAGGTGGTGCTGATCTTGGAGAAGCCCTCTGTGAAGAGTTCTTGCATCTGTCCGGTAAGCTGAGCGATAAGCTTGTTGAGTTCTGCACGAGATTTTTCAACGTCGGCAACCTGCTCAGAGAGGAAGTTATAGCGCTCGCTCACTTCCTTATACTCATCAATAGCAGCAACGTTAACATGACCGAGAGCGCGAATCTTGGCCTTAACCTCTGCCAAGGTTTTCTTAGCCTCGGAAACGTTTTCGATAACTATGCCCATTTCCTCAGCCTCGGTACGGGTGAGCTGATATTCATCATAAAGACGCTTAACAACGTCATCAAGTTCACGCAGCATAGATTCTCTGCGCTCGTTAAGGCGTGCAAGCTCGCCGCTTAAGGTTTCCTTCTGCTCTAATATCTCACGCTCGCGAACACGCATTTCGTGAGAACTCTTCTCCATCTCTCCGCGAGATGCAATAAGTGCTTCGGTTTCATTTTCGGCATCGCTCTTGCTTTGGCGCAGAGCATCTATATCGCCCTTAATCTTTTCGATCTGAGCGGTGATTTCTTCGTTCTTGGCAAGCAATCCATCCTTCTCAGTCTGCAACACAGTATTGCGCTCAAGGCGACTTCCCACAGCGTTTTCAAGCGATTCCTTGACCGAACGCAGATTCTCAATATCCTTTTCAATCTCAACGATATTAAGGCGATATTCGGTGAGCATGCCTGCAACCTGCTCGCGATTTGCAGCCAGGCTATCACGACCGCCGGTTTTAGCATCAATTTGTGCTTGAACCTCAGCCTTTTTCTCATCAATGGCGGCAATGGCTGCATTGCTTTCATCAATAGTAGCGTTGTGCTCGGCAACCTTTAAGGCAGAGTTCTGCTTTTCATCCATAGCGCCATCATAAGCTGCTTGAGCAGCACTGCGAATTTCACCAATTCGGCGAAGCTCCGCAAGCGCACGAATCTTATCTTCATTTGCGGTAGTAAGAACACCGTTTGCGGCAACGATATCCGCCTCAACGGCAGCAAGTTCTTGAGCAGCTTCGGTATATTGAGCATTGAGTTTTTCAAGATTCGCTTCAAGTTTTTCTTTATCAGCCTTGAGTTTTTCAATCTCACCGCTACGGCTCAAAATACCTGCTTGCTTGGAAAGACTTCCGCCGGTGAGACTTCCGCCGGGGTTAACAACCTGTCCATCAAGCGAAACGACCTTAAGCTTATAGCCTGTTTTCTTGGCGATGGTGGTTGCGCTATCCAAATCATCCGCCACAACGGTTCCGCTGAGCAGGTATT
Source organism: Acutalibacteraceae bacterium (assembly GCA_045655625.1). GTDB lineage: Bacteria > Bacillota > Clostridia > Oscillospirales > Acutalibacteraceae > SIG589. The sequence continues at coordinate 81 of JAZOPP010000006.1, read as the reverse complement.
TAATAATTTCGCGATACTTTTCATCGCACTTAACCAAATCACTGGCAACACCAACAAAACCAAAATGCTTTTCGGCTTCCT
>JAZOPP010000005.1:0-10496 GCA_045655625.1 Acutalibacteraceae bacterium | reverse complement strand
TCATCCAACGTCATACAGTCCTGCGTCGCCCACCTACACACGAACTCGGAATTTTTATAGTGCTTTCTTGCAAATTTTTCAAGTTCATGCCAACAACCGCCCTGCTTGCCCGTACGGTGTCCACCACCGCCAAGAAGCAGAATATCACCGTGGTTCCGGAATGATAGCCCTGCGTTTGATTCATCCACGTACATTCCGTTGACATTCTGCGCGTCTTTGAGAGCCAGAACGTAAGATCGATGCTGATAGATTTTCAAGGGATATAATCCATGCTTGTTAAGCATTGGAAAATGGGTTGTAATGATCAGTTTTTTATAGGTGATCTCGCCGCGGTTGGTTTTTGCCTTATGCGGCAACAGTTCTACTACCTTAGTATGCTCGTATATCGGAAGTTCTTCCGCAATGTTGCATAGGAATTTTAAAGGGTGAAATTGGGCTTGATCTTTCACTCGCACTGTTCCCGCAACTTTGAAAGGAAGATCGCAAGTATCCAAAAACTCGGCTTTTGCACCGACGCGGTTGAGTGCCGTGACTTCCTTTTCAATTTTCTTACGATCATTTAGGGAATAAACGTAAGAATCCTTTATTTCATAATCACAATCGGTGTTCTCACAAATTCGGGCATATTCCTTGCACGCTATTTTCTGTGCAGCTAAGTAAAGTTGCGCTTTTTCCTCCCCAAATCGGCGGATCATTTTGTCGTAGATCAAACCGTGCTGTAAAGTGATCTTTGCCGTGGTGTTTTTCGTAATTCCGTTGCAGATCTCGTTTGCTTCCACCAACAGGCAATTCACACCAGCGTTTTTTAATTTGTACGCGCACAAAATTCCCGCAATCCCTCCGCCGATGATCAAAACGTCGGCGCTTATATTCCCTTTTAATGCATCAAACCGCACTTGTGGCATATGATTTTCCCAAATTGGTTCCATTATAAATCCTCCGAATCTTAATAAAGATAGTTTTTATCGTTTTCTCGGCAGGTATTCACAAAATAACATCTAGGCATTGTATTAGAATGGTCATATGCGATTCAATTATTAAAGGTTTTCCCTACTCTTTTGAATAGCTCACTTTGCGATGGAACGGTCGTAGGTGAAACTTATTATTTTAAAACGCCGCTGAATCCTCGGCGACGTTTTGCGTAGAACAATTATTAATATTGGATTTATTTTGTGTCGCAATTATAACTTCATTTCCTCTTCCTTTACAACCTTGCCAGACTCATTATGATATCGAACAATAACGTAATCATCAGACAATGTCACAGCACCGGATATATGCTGTTTGTTATCAACATTTACCCATGAAGAGGTCAGCACAGGGCACGGCGCGCCGTATGTATCGTGTTCATCTCCGGGTGCCTCCAAAAAAGTAACGTGAAAATGTCCACTCAACCATAAATGTGGTTTTATCAACTTTAGTTTTTGGCACCAACGAAAACACGTATCCTGAGCCACGTCGTGGGGCGCGTGCATTCTGTGCACAAACGGATTGTGAGAAATAACAATCCTAATAGGTGCTTCTGCATACTCGCGTTCGGAAATAACTCTTTCAAGAAACTCTTCCTCTGCCTCGCGAAGGGCATTGCAGCAAATGGTACCGCCATAATCCGGGTTAGTATCCCCTTTATTCTCCCCCATATCCAACACGATACCCCAAACAGGTCCAACACGAAAGGTAAAATACGTTCTTCCGTGGTCGGTCGGCGTATAATGCTCCAAAAATTCAGCACACTTGCCGCGCAGATCGTGATTTCCGCGGGCAAAAACGCAGGGCACGCGACCTTTAGTAATAGCTCCTGCGATAAGATAGATGGCCTTAAATTTTTGGATATCATCACTATGCCCGTGAATATCTCCGTTTAATATAAGCAGGTCAAGCGCATCACCAAAATATCCGCCACTTGTAATGGGGGCATCAACCAAACCGTGCGAATCGGCGAGATTGATTATATTATACGATTCTTTATCATTCAGACGTTTAAAATTATAGTGAAAACTCTCGACCTCACCGCTTTTAGTCAGATTGGGGCTACGGTCGTTGATGCGGCGCAAAAAAACCGTATATTCCTCTGCACAATCAATTGCGGCCATCGGCACCTTAACAATATGCAGAAAACTCGCCGATCTCATAACCCCGTTTGAATGATCAAAATAGCGTTTACCCGACACCTCAACCCACATAATACACTCAGAATTTACAAGTGTGCATATCTGATACTCATCGTTAACAGCAAACACCGACGGGTGTGTTGACAACATTTTATTTTCCAAAGTTCACACTCCAAACAACTATTTTTCGGCTTTTTTAAATACAAAAAACTTACTTAAAACCCAGTTAAGCAGAACAACTATTATCGACAGCACAACTTTAGCAATCATTATGCCCGTATCGTCCGATTCGAGTATATCCTCAGTAAACCAAAGTCCCGCCGTTTCGAAAAGAAAGGAAAAAATTCTTGCAGCCACAAAGGCAAGTATCTCTTTGACTAAAACGGAAGCCTTCCAGATTTTACTCTTGAAAACGTAAATCTTATTTGTGAAATATGCGAACGCAACTGCAAAAATGAACGCAACGGTGTTGGAGAATATAACCCCGCCGCCGATTTCCAACGCTGCCACAAAAACAATATAGTTTATAAGCGTTGTCATACCGCCGAAAAAGAGGTATGAGCCCGTTTCGCTCTTAAGGAAGCTCCATAGTTTACTAATCATCAAAACACCTTTTAAAGTTTTTTATTAGTATACCACGCATTCTCTATTATGTCAAAAAACCTCGGTCAATTATGACCGAGGTTTTGAAATTATCTAGCGAGGATTAGCTTGGTGAGTTCAACAGGTTCAACAATCTTATCGCCCTTATAAACGCGCATATTACCCGAAGCGATTTCATCAATGAGGATAACTTCGCCGTTGTTATAACCGAACTCGAACTTGATATCCCAAAGGTCAAGGCCAATGCTCTTTAAATCATCAGCAACAATCTTAGTGATCTTTAAGGTCTGCTCCTTCATGCTCTGGAACATTTCGGGAGTCATAACGCCTAAAGCAGCAAGACCTTCACCAGTTACGAGCGGATCACCCTTTTCATCGTTTTTGAAGGTGCACTCAACATAACCACCCTCAAGAACAGTACCGTCAGCGATATACTCGCCATATCTGCGAACGAAGCTGCCGGTTGCAACAAGACGGCAGATAACCTCAAGACCGTGACCAAATACAGTTGCAGGAAGAACCTCCATTGTTGCATCGTCGAGATTTGCCGATACGTAATGAGTCTTTATACCTGCATCCTTGAGAAGCTCGAAGTAATGGATAGAGGTTTCAAGGTTTGCGCGACCAATACCCTCGATGGTTAAGCCAACGCTATTCTCACCCGGATCGAAAACACCATCCTTGCCGGTGCAATCATCCTTGAACTTGAGCATAACGTTGCCATTTTCAAGTTCATAAACGTCCTTTGTTTTTCCTTCGTAAAGTTTTTTCATACAGCAAAACTCCTAACATATAGATTTTTCAATCTTTCACCGAAATATTTTATCACATTTTTTTTGCATTGTATAGAGTTTTTTTGCAAAAATATCGTGTTTCTTAGAAAAAAATTATCGTTTAAAATAACGAAATGCGCTTATGTTTGTCATCTTGAACTTTCAACTTTTTTAATGTATAATTATTTTGACACCTTAAGGAGGCACGGCTATGACTGACATTAAACAATTATGTGAGGTATTATTGGCTGCGAATTTGGCAAGGACCATCTTTGCCCGCTAATGTATATAATTTACCACACGGTATAGACGTTATATATTCCGTGCGTTACGCAAAGGACCTTAAGGACAGACACTCTGTTCTCTGGTTAGGATATAAATATTTTGGGTGAACTTTTCCCCAAGGTTATGAAAGTGTTGTTATAATGGAAATAAAACCTATTGCAAACATTAAAACGGATTTTTCCTCTAAATTTGGAATACCACGGCAAAGCGGACTGATTGATGAACTTGAGGCAAAAATCATCTTCGCACCCGAATTTCGGGATAAGAACGCCATTCGCGGCATGGAGGATTTCTCACATCTGTGGCTCATTTGGCATTTCTCCGAAGCGGATGGTGCCGAGTGGTCTCCCACCGTGCGTCCGCCGCGGCTCGGTGGCAACGAACGCGTCGGCGTTTTTGCAACGCGCTCTCCCTATAGACCGAACCGCTTGGGACTTTCATCAGTTAGGCTTTTGAGAATTGATATGAACGATAATGATGGTCCCGTTATATACGTAAGCGGCGCCGATTTGCTGGACGGAACGCCGATTTTTGACATTAAGCCTTACGTCCCCATAAGTGATATTCACAAAGACGCTATAGGTGGTTTTTCGGATGAACATGCGAATGATTCGCTCGAGGTTGATTTCCCTGCCGAACTTCAAAAACTGGTACCTGCAGAAAAGTTAAAGCCGCTTGTAAAAATTCTCCGAAGCGACCCAAGACCCGCCTATCACACCGATCCCGAGCGCATATATGGTTTTCCCTTTGCGGGGATCGAAATCAAGTTTTCGGTTGGTAATAATATCCTCCATGTTATTGAAGTAAAGAAAATATAGTTTTTTCTTTATCTTTTAGATAGACAACGACTGAAAATTATGTTATTATAAATAAAATCTTGTATGAAAGTGAGATTAGTACATATGTCTACTATCGTTTCCAAGGGCTATGAGCTCGCCCGTGAACAGTATGCAAAATTCGGCGTTGATACCGATGCTGCTATTGAAAAGCTCAAGAATATCCCCGTTTCTCTTCACTGCTGGCAGGGAGATGACGTTATTGGCTTCGACCACGACGGTCCTTTGACCGGCGGCATTCAGACCACCGGTAACTACCCCGGCAAAGCAACCACTCCTGAGCAGCTTCTCGCTGATATGGATAAGGTTATGTCTCTTTGCCCCGGCGCAAAAAAACTTAACGTTCATGCTTGTTATGCTATTTTTGAGGATGGCGAATATGCTGACCGCGATAAGCTTGAGCCCAAGCACTTCCAGAAATGGGTAGATTTCGCAAAAGAAAGAAATATAGGTATTGACTTTAATCCTACCTTCTTCTCTCACCCGAAAGTTAAGGATGGTCTCACCCTTTCGAGCCCCGATAAGGCTACACGTGATTTCTGGATTGAGCACGGAAAGGCCTGCGTTCGCATTTCTCAGTATTTTGCTGAGCAGACCGGCGTTCCCTGCGTTATGAATATCTGGACCGGCGACGGTTATAAGGATATCCCTGCAGACCGTATGGGACCCCGTATGCGTTATAAAGAATCCATTGAGGCTATTCTTTCCGAGCCCTTTGATAAGAACCTTGTTAAGCCCTGCGTTGAGTCTAAGGTTTTCGGTATCGGCGTTGAATCCTTTACCGCCGGCTCTGCTGAGTTTACCCTTACCTTTGCCGCCACCCACGACGGTTGCCTGCCGCTTATGGATAATGGCCACTATCATCCCACAGAGGTTGTTTCGGATAAGATTCCCGCATTACTTTGCTTCTTCCCCGAAATTGCATTACATATAACCCGTGGCGTTCGTTGGGACTCTGACCACGTTCTTCTCTTTGATGATGAAACCAAAGAGATGGCTAAGGAAATAGTTCGTTGCGATGCACTTGACCGTGTTTACATGGCACTCGACTATTTCGATGCAAGCATCAACCGTATTTCCGCTTGGACCGTTGGCTTCCGCAGCTGGCAGAAGGCTCTGCTTTCCGCACTCTGCACCCCCAACGCAATGCTCAAACAGCTTCAGGACGAGAACCGTCTGACCGAGCTTATGGTTATGCAGGAAGAAATTAAGACCCTGCCCTTCGGCGAAATTTGGAACCGTTACTGTGAGGTTTGCGGTGTTACCGCAGGACCCGAATGGTTCGATGAAATTCGCAAGTACGAAGAAGAAGTTTTAAGCAAGAGATAACAAAAAAGCCGCTGAAAGACAAACTTTCGGCGGCTTTTTAATTTATTTTATTAAATGTGTTGACTTTAGCGTAGTAATGTGGTAAAATGCTAACACACAAAAGGAGATGTTATAAATTATGAAAAAACTTTTTGCACTTTTAACCGCAGCACTTCTTATTATGACCGTATTCGCAGGTTGCGGCGGCGCAGCTGACACAAGCAGCGATTCAGCAGACACCGCTAAGAGCGACCTTGAATATATCAAGGATAAGGGTACACTCATTGTTGGTATCACCGATTATGAGCCTATGGATTTTGAGGTTGACGGCAAATGGACCGGTTTTGATGCTGAACTTGCAAGACTTGTTGGTGAAAAACTTGGCGTTGAGGTTAAGTTCCAGCTGATCGATTGGAAATTAAAGGAAACCGAGCTCGCAGGCAAGACTATTGACTGCATCTGGAACGGTCTCACCTGGGATGAGGAACGCGCTGAGAACATGAGCCTTTCCGACTGGTATATGAAGAACAAGCAGGCAGTTGTTATCAACGCTTCCAATAAGGATAAGTTTGATACTGCCGAAAAGCTTGCCAAGGCTACCATCGCTGCCGAATCCGGTTCTGCAGGTGAAGATTTCATCAACGCAAACTTTAAGGACGCTACCTATATCGAAAAGGACAACCAGATCGGTGCTCTCTCCGAACTTCTTGGTAAAACCTCTGATGCCGCTGTTATTGACTACATAATGGCAAACTACCTCATCAATAAGGAAGGCAGCAGCTATTCCTCTCTTATGATCGTTGAGGATGCTGTTGAAGCAGCAGAAGAGTATTATTCCATTGCTTTCCGTAAGGGCAGTGACGTTACTGCTAAGGTTAACGAATTGCTCAAGAGCTTCAAGGCTGACGGCACTTTAAAGACTCTCGCTGACGAGTATGGTCTTGCAAACGCTTTGGTTGACTAATTTAACCTAACTTAAAAATTCAAGCGGCAGCCGCTTAGGTGGTTGCCGCTAAATTATGTAATAAAGGGATTGTTTTATGTATAGTTTTGGTGACGTTACGCTTGCCCTTCTTGAAGGCTTCGGTGTAACGCTTAAATTATTCGGACTCACGCTTCTTTTCGCATTGCCGCTCGGACTGATACTTTCCTTTGGCTCTATGTCGAAATTCAAGCCTCTCAGTTTTATAACCAAGGTGTTTATTTGGATTATTCGCGGCACACCGCTTATGCTTCAAATACTCGTTGTGTTCTTCGTGCCCGGCATCGTATTTGATAACCCGATATTTGCAGATGATCGTTTTTTAGCCGCTCTTATAACCTTTGTTATAAACTACGCCGCATACTTCTCTGAGATATACCGTGGAGGTATTGAGGGAATTCCGCGCGGTCAATATGAAGCGGGACAGGTTTTGGGGCTTAAGAAGACACAGATATTCTTTAAAATTATTCTTATGCAAGTTGTTAAGCGCATCATCGCTCCTATGAGCAATGAAATTATTACACTTGTTAAGGATACTTCCCTCGTGCGTGTTATCTCAGTTATAGAAATTATAAAGGTTGCTGAAACGTTTAACTCAAAGGGTATTATTTGGCCTCTGTTCTACACCGCAGTGTTCTATCTCGCTTTCTGCGGAATATTGACGCTTCTCTTTGGTTTTATCGAAAAGAAACTTAACTACTATAAGAATTAGGGGGCGATGATATGGCTTTTTTAGAAGTAAATGAACTAACAAAATCCTTTGGTAAGAACGAGGTTTTAAAAGGTATCAGCTTCAAAATTGAAAAAGGCGAGGTTGTTTCGATCATCGGTTCCTCGGGCAGCGGCAAAACCACCCTGCTTCGTTGCCTCAATTTTCTCGAGATAGCCAACGGCGGCACAATTACAGTTGATGATAAAACTATTTTCGACGCTTCGCTGCACAAAACCTTGAGCGAATCCGAAAAACGCGAGAACCGACTGCGTTTTGGACTTGTGTTCCAATCTTTTAATCTGTTTCCGCAGTATAATGCTCTCAAAAACGTTATGCTCGCCCCTTCCCTTTTGGGCGTAGCCGATGATAATGAAATCAAAGAGAATGCTGTTGCGCTTTTGGAGCGTGTAGGCCTCGGTGACAGACTAAGCGCTTATCCTTGCGAGCTTTCCGGCGGACAGCAACAGCGCGTTGCAATCGCACGTGCACTTGCGATGAAACCCGAAATTCTCTGTTTTGATGAGCCTACCAGCGCACTCGACCCCTCGCTTACGGGCGAAGTTTTGCGAGTTATACGTGACCTTAAGGATGATGACCGAACCATGATAGTTGTCACCCACGAAATGGAATTTGCACGCAGCGTTTCGGATAAAATTATCTTTATGGCTGATGGCGTTATTGAAGAAATGGGAACTCCGGAAGATGTTTTCGAAAAGAGCACCTCTCCCAAAGTAAAGGCTTTCTTAAGCAATACAAAATTCTAAATTTAAAAACCACCCTGACAAAAGTCAAGGTGGTTTTTCTTATGCTTTTTTCTTCATTGACTTAAAGATATTTATTATACGCTTATGGAATACGATGGCAGCAACACATATAACTGCGATGGCAATGTATCTTATAACAGCGTAATCATAGGTCATATTACTGAAAATTGAAATTAAAACAAGTGCCAAAGATAAGACGCCAACATATTTCATATTATAAACGTTTTCTTTAACTACGTGCCGCATTGCAAAATAATCGATAGCGGCTTGAACCAAATAACAGGAAATCGTGGTGTAACCCGCTGCGATATAACCATATTTTGAAATAAAAATATAGTTAAGAACGATATTCAGAATTGTTGCTAAAACGCTCGAATACATAACGTACTTGGGCTTTTTATAATAGTAAAGCACGTTGGCATACAAATAATAATGAACCTGGAAGAATACGCCGCCGACTATAGGTGGAACAACATACATAGCGCTGCGGTATTCGGGAGTGGACATAACGGCGATAACCTCAGGCGCCAAGAGGATTATGAAAACGCAAGCAACGCCAAAAATAGTCAGTATTGATAATGCCACGTTCGAAATGGATTTATAATCTTTCTCCTTGCATTTCTCGTAAGTATAAGGAACGAGCGAGGAGTTTGCCGCAGACCAAATTATAAGCACAATAGCGGCAACGTTATGCGCAATACTGTAATATCCTGCATCGCTGTTTCCCGTTATTTGCTGAATCATTATCTTATCAGAGTTGCCCAGCAAATAGGTTGACAGATAATGCGGAATTAGCGGCAGATTAAAGAAAAACGCATACTTCCAATAAGAGCGCTCTGTTTTGCGGTCCACCCTGCTTCTACCTTTGGAAACAATATAGGCGTAGAAACCAATATATAAAAGAATAAGCGGAACTATGCCACCAAACAAACGCGCGTAAAGCTTATGGTCATTAAAAGCATAAATAGCAAGGACTGCTATAGCAGGCGTGATGATCGCAACCAAAATTGAGACCAAAACGTTTTTCTTGTATTTATATTCGTAACGCTGACGGGTACTCCAAAAATAATATGCAGGCTGGGTGAAAAATTCAATCAGCATTAAAAGCAACAGCGGAATATCCATGTTGATATACTTGCGTATAAACGGATATAAAGCCAATATCACAACGGAAAAAACTAAGGAAATGATATTAGAGAGTCTAAGCAACGCATAGGAAAAACCATCGCGGTTATCCTTGAAATCGAGCATTCCGTTATTGAAAACTCCATAATACAAGCGAAACGTTGCCAAAACTCCAAAAACGTTCACCCAAGTCATATATACCGAAACCTGACCGATTACATCGGACGGCAACATGTTGGTATATATAGGCGTTGTAAGATAAGAGATTCCGGAAGTGATTATGCTTGCCAGAAAGTAAGCCACGGATGCCTTAACGCCTGCCGGCATTGCTTTAATTTTTTGAATCAAACTATTCACTATCAAGACTTCTTTACACAAAAATTATTTAATGCGATACGCATCAAAATCATGAGGAGCAACACGCTCGTTTTCAGGAGGCGGCTGCATATAATCACCGTAGCGGTCAGAAAGGAATCTGTGCGGATCGGCAAAGCAAGAATATGTTTCATCCTCGAAACGTATCTCACCCATATCGCGGAACTGCTCGGCGTTCACACGCTCACGTTCGGAAACAACAACATTCCAAGCACACAAAAGCTGCGATTTAGAACTGTTTAATTTTTTTATTACCTTCTCCTCGCGTTTTATCCAATATTTGTAGCCGGGAATGGTGACAAAGAATTTATAAATCGTTACCAGCAAGGTTTTCAAAATGTTTCCGCGCTTTTGAACACCCTTTGCAAGCGCATAGGAACGTATTTTTCTAATGCGAATAACTTCATTCAAGCAATTATAAAACTCTTGAGTATCTTCGGGACAGTAATATAGCGGAAAAACGTCGATCGCAAGTCCAATATTCTGGGTTTGCTTGAATTTTTTATCACGTTTAACAACAAGTGTTTCTGAATCAAAAAGTTTTGAAAAACACTGAATATAGGTCTTGTGTGTATCAACGTGTGCAAGTTTAAAGCGATCATTACGCTTTTTCATTTCAGCA
>JAZOPP010000004.1:0-10792 GCA_045655625.1 Acutalibacteraceae bacterium | reverse complement strand
ATTATTTCCGAAAAAACAAACTGTGCCACAGGCGAAAAAACCGTTATTACGCTGCCTAAATCCGACGTTCTTGAATACGTGCTTGAGAGCGGCAGCTCCGTAATAATCAGGCCCTCCGGAACAGAACCTAAGATTAAGGTTTACGTTTCGAGCATCGGAAAAACCGAAGCCGAAGCCAAGGAAATTTCGGGCGCACTTGCCGATTCGGTTAAGAGCCTTTTAGGAATTGAATAAAATAAAAAAGCAGTCAAGGGACTTGACTGCTTTTATTTTTTATTGTGCTGCAGAAGAAGTGGTTGTCTGAGACGTGGTGGGTTGTGAAGAGACGTTAGAGGAAGTTGCATTGGATACATCAGAACTCGTTACCTCTGAGGAGGTCTCCTTAACTATGGGATCCAAAATTGTGCCCTCATGAACCTTACAAGTATCGCGATAGGAACGCTTATACCAGCCCACAGCCTTTTCAGTACAGGCATCGGTTGCGAGCAAACCGGATGATTTACAATAATATCTGCTCTCAACATATTTACTGTCTTCAAAATTCTCAGCAGGCAGTTTTGCCAAAACCTTGGACATTACTGCGCCCCAAAGGTTTCGAGCCATTCTCGAGTTTTGAACCTTACCGTTATTATCATAACCATACCAGCTGGCGCCGATATAATGCGTTGTTCCGCCTACGAACCAAAGGTCGTTATCGTTATTTGAAGTACCGGTCTTGGCAAAGATACGATGCTTCGGCACGTAAGCCGTTACGTCCTTACCGGTACCATCGCTACCATAAATAACGTTCTGAAGCATATGGTTAACGATACATGCAGTATCCTCACCGATAACTGCAGCAGGCGTGGTCTTGTTATTAAGAATAACGTTATCCTGCTGATCGGTCACAAGAGTATAGAACCTCGGCTCATAATAATAACCGCCGTTACCGAACATTGCGTAAGACGCAGCCGCCTCAAGGGTTGTTACACCGCCACTGGTACCACCCATGCCCATAGGTGAAAGGTTGGCATCATCGGGATAGTTTAAATGAGTAAAGCCTAATTTCTGAGTTAGGAAATCAAAGCATTTTTGCGGCGTGAGCGCATTTACAAGCGCAACAGGAATTGTATTAACCGAACGCTGAACCGCATATGCAGCGGTAATTTTGCCATAATAACCGCCTTTGTTATACCAGTTGTTGGGCGTCCAATCTTCTCCGCCGCTCTTATAAATTACCTTTTTGTCGTCAACTATGGTGGAATACGTTAACTGGTTATTCTCAATAGAGAGCGCATAGGCCGTAAGGGGCTTCATGGCAGAACCTAACTGACGAGGCGAAGAGGTTGCACGGTTAAGTCCACGGTTTTCCTTTTTCTCGCCCATGCCGCCGGCTATGGCAACGACATTGCCTTCATAGTCCATAATTGTGATAGCACCCTGGGCGAGCTCTCCCGTCTTGGCGTTGGTGAGACGCTTGGTTTCATCGGTATATACCGATTCAACAGCCTGCTGAATCTCAGGAATCATGGTGCAATAAATCTTATATCCGCCATAGTAAAGACTCTGCACGGCATAAGATCTATCAATATTTTCTTTTTCCACAAGATCATCGGCGATCTGCTCGATAAGCGCGTCAACAAAATAAGAATTGATCTTGTTCGAGGCAGTTGTGCCGCTATTGGCAACGATAACTATCTCCTCTTCAAGAGCCGCCTTATATTCTTCATCAGTTATCTTTCCAAGCTGATGCATTTTATAAAGCACGGTCTCTTTACGACCCTTGTTAGATTCAAAATAATCTACGGGGTTATAATAAGTTGGGCTCTTAGCAATAGAAGCCAGCACAGCACACTCAGCAATAGAAAGCTCGGATGCCTTTTTGCCGAAATAATAATTCGCGGCACACTCAACACCGTAGGCGCCTTTGCCCATATAAATCGTGTTAAGATAGGCTTCTAAGATCGTATTCTTATCATATTCGGATTCAAGCTTGCGAGCGCGCATAATTTCGCGAATTTTTCGCATTGCGCTGTGGTCGTTATCCTGCATCAGGTTTTTAACCAGCTGCTGGGTAATGGTCGATCCGCCGAACTCTGAATCGCTATAGTTGATAAACATATTAACGAAAGCCAAGAAGGTACGCTTAAGGTCAACGCCCGTATGGGTATCAAAGCGCTCGTCCTCGATAGAAATGAAAGCATCACCCAAGGATTTGGGCATATCGTTAAAGCTGATCCAAATTCGATTTTCAGCACCACTCAAGGTTTGATACGGAACGTATTCCCCGCTCTTTTCGTCCGCCACGTAAATCGTGGTTGAAAACTCGATAGATTCACCGTTTAAGGCATCAGCCAAGTTATTGAGATCATACGGAATATCATCATCGACACAGGTGAACGCCCAAAGAACGAACGATCCAAAAGCGATGCACACCGTAATAATTCCAACAAGACAAACCAGCAAGGTGTTGCGGATTATCTTTTTTTTGCGAGAAAGCTCCTTTTTGCCGCTTTTATCCCCGATAGCATCGATTTCAGAAGCAGCATGATTAGAAACTGTTGAAAAGCTGTTAAGGTCGAACGTTCCGCCTTCGTTAGAATTAACGCTATCACCAAATTCATCCTCAGAAGCAATATTCTCCTGCGGTAATTTGTTAGAATTTATTTCTTCATTAAATTCGTTGAAGTCCTTATCGGTCATACACCTTAACCTCCTTTTTGAAAAAACTCATTATTTCTTAAACTTTGAGATTACGAATTCGATCCGCGCATTCTCTCAATTTTGTGAGGTTATTATACCACATTTTTCCCAAAATGGGGTTACAATATTGTATTTTTTAAAAAATTTACAATTTGAATACCCTCCCGCCATTTTGATAACAATAAATTAAAAGGATGGGATTATTTTGAAAATAAAGATTATTATTATGGCAGTGGCTGCTGTTTTGAGTATTTCCTCAGTTATAGCCATTAACTCATACGGAATTGAACGACGTGATGAAATAATACGTTCCTCTCTTCCCTTTATCTTGAAAGAATACGGTGAGCATATAGCTGTTTTTCAGGGCGATGAACGCATTGAGGTTTTTTATGATGTTATATATGATTCGTTGCCCGAATATGACCGCAACGCATTAAAAAGAGGCATTACATTTGATAGTATGTCACAGGTGTATTCTGCTATTGAGGATTTCGATGGCTGACTATAAACATAGGACATTCTTCGATAATCATATGATTTATCGGAGATGATAATTATGTTTGTGAATTTAATAGCAGAGGTAATGCGAGGGATTATTTATCTTGCTCTGCACGTTACAAATGCGGGAGCATTTCCAAAAGCGCTCACCGCAAAGCAGGAGTCGGAATTGATATATGAAATGGAAAAAGGTAGCGAAGAAGCTAAAAATAAGCTAATCGAGCATAATCTTCGACTGGTAGCACACATAGTTAAAAAATATTATAGCGGTCAAGTGGAGCAGGATGACCTAATATCTATAGGCACTATAGGTCTTATAAAAGCCGTTACCACCTTTAAATCGAATAAGGGCATCCGCTTGGCTACCTATGCTGCGCGGTGCATTGAAAACGAGATACTAATGTGCTTTAGAAATTTGAAGAAAAGCGCTAACGACGTATTTATCAGCGATCCAATAGATACCGATAGCGAAGGCAACGCACTCACTTTAATCGATATTATTTCTGATAATGATGATATTGTTGAAAATATTGATTTGAAAATCAAAACCGAAAACTTAAAGCGTTTTGTTATGACCGCTTTGGATGAACGCGAACGGCGAATAATTATTCTCAGATACGGGCTATACGGAGGCGGAGAATTAACACAACAACGAGTAGCCAAGCGACTTGGAATATCGCGTTCTTACGTATCGAGAATTGAGAAAAAGGCATTAGAAAAGCTTTATGCTTGTTTTGCCAGACAGTAATTATTGTTAAAATAAATAAAATTCAACAAATAAACTATAAATACTTTACAAATCAAAGCCCCCGATATATAATAAATTAGTAGAATTTTTAGGGAGGCATAATGATGAGAATTATACATACTGAAAACTACGAACAACTCAGCCGTCAGGCTGCAAATATAATAGCCGCTCAGGTAATTTTAAAACCCGAATCGGTATTGGGCCTTGCCACCGGCTCTACCCCCATAGGAACTTATGAAGAACTTATTAAAATGTATGAAAACGGTGATTTAGATTTCTCCAAGGTTACAACCATTAACCTTGATGAATATTACGGTCTCACACCCGATAACGATCAAAGCTACCGCTATTTTATGAACGAGCACCTTTTCAGCAAGGTAAACGTTGATATGGAAAAGACCAACATTCCCAGCGGCATTGCTAGGGATCCTCAAGCTGAATGCGAGCGTTATGATGCGCTTATTGAAAACTTAGGAGGAATAGATCTCCAACTGCTCGGTATCGGTCACAATGGTCACATTGGCTTTAACGAGCCCGACGATAAGTTCACCAAGGAAACACACATTGTTAGGCTTGGTAAAAGCACTATTGAAGCTAATTCTCGCTTCTTCCGTAGCTATGATGACGTTCCAAAACAGGCAATTACAATGGGTATTAAATCTATTATGAACGCCAAGAAGGTGTTGCTTGTGGCTTCCGGAAAAGCTAAGCAGGAAATTGTTAAGAAGGCATTCTTCGGGCCCGTTACACCCGCAGTTCCCGCTTCTATCTTACAATTTCATCCCGATCTCACCGTTATTGAATGCGAATAAACAAACAGAGCTTGCAGAATTAATTTCTGCAAGCTCTTCTTTTTATTAAAAGATATACTCCCAAAACCAAAAAGCATCCCAACAATACACCGGAGCTATCAATAAGGATATCTCTAAATTCACAACTGCGTCCGGGAACAAAAGATTGGTGTATCTCATCGGTTATCGAAAACAAAACACATATCGCAAATGCGACCGAGACACTTACGATGGTTTTTATTTTTTCATAAGTGAACATTCCCGTAGTACAAAACATACCCATAAGCGCATAGACTGAAAAATGCGCCCCTTTACGAACAATAAACTGCAAGCTTGACACAAAATCTTCCTGCTCAACTACCGATAGAGAATGAAAACTCGGTTTTATGAACGGAGCAATCATGCGAATAAAACCGCCGCTGGTCCCACTGGATTCGTTTGCATTCTGTGATGACATTGCGAAAACTAAAACCATCAAACCTAAAAGCGCGGTAAAGGATAAATACCTTATAAAAATTCTTTTATTGCTCATCTAACCATTCAACCGCCCTTGAAATATATGGGTTTTCACTGTCGCTTAAGAGGTATCTGTATTTGCTTTGATGCTCGCTGAGAGTAAACTCTTTATCGGGGATTATGCCGCCATCTGTGAAATCAGTTTTGCTTTTTGAAAAGAATTTGCCAACCGTAAATCTGATAGATGAACCATCAAACAATCGATATGTCGTTTGCATGATACCTTTTCCGTAGGTCGGTTGACCTATGAGTATTCCCTTCTCATAATCGCGTATAGAAATAGAAAACAGTTCTGCAGCACTTGCGGTGTATTTATTGGTGAGGACCGCCATAGGCAAATCTATTTCCCTATCATCCGACTTATGCAAAATCTCGCTCGAGCCGTTGGCATATTCCGCCGAAACTATTACTCCCCTGGGCAGTAGTATATCCAAAATTGCCGCAACAGAATCAACTGTGCCTCCGCCGTTATTGGTGACGTCAAAGATAAGTCCCTCTACCCCACTATCCAGCAGAGAATTGAGCGCAATTTTAAACTGGTCGACCGAACTATCGTTAAATTCGGTAATCTGTATATATCCGTATTTTCCTATAGTTCTATAATATCCCGACTGCACCTCAAAATAGTTTACCGTAACGTTGATGCCAAACTCATCTTCACCACGCAAAACGTTAAGCTCTATGCTCTCACCAATTTCGCCGATAAGCAGGTCAACACACTTGGTATAAGTATCAAAATCCACGTTTTGTCCGCGCACTGCAGTTATTTGATCGCCTGCGCGCAATCCCGCCTTATGTGCAGGACCATTCTCGCTTACGTTGATAACGTAAATATTATCGGTATCGGGATGCAGAGAAACCGTAACACCGATGCCGTTCTTGTTTCCATCAAGCGCGTCAAAATTAGCCTTTGCATCAACCTTAGGTAGATACTTAGCGTATTTATCGCCAAGCGCCGATGCATAGCCCTGAAAAATGGCCGTATCAAGCGTTTCACTTTCAATATCACCATAAAAATAGCGATTAGCAAGAAAGTCAATCTCGGCTAATTTTATATGTGTTTTAGCCATATCACCCAAAAAGGCATACGCTATCACAAGCGTTAAAACAATGCCAAGAACAACGCATAAAACGCTTATCAATATCGTATTTCTAAGGGATACCATTCTTTTCACGTTCATACCTCAAATTAAAAAGGGCAAATGCGCGGAAAAGCGCCGCGAATTGCCCTTTTATTTTTATTTTACCTTGCTGTAATACTTCATCGGGTCAACACGAGTACCATTGAGATAAATCTCAAAATGGCAGTGATAGCCGGTCGAATAGCCGGTGGAACCGATATAACCGATTACCTGACCCTTTTTAACAGTCTGGCCTGCCGAAACGGCAACCTTGGTCATATGACCGGCGAGAGATTTATAGTTATCTCCCTTATAGTTACCGTGATCGATCATAACGTGGTTACCCCAACCGCTTCCGCAGCCACAACTACGTTTCTTGCCATAGTTGTGCTTGCAGGAGTTATAGGATTTAACAACCTTACCATCGGCAACGGCGACTATTTTTGCCATATAGATACTTCCATCGGAAATATCTATTCCGCGATGCCAGGTTCCCCAACGCTTGCCGAAACCGGAGGTTATCTTATAATGACCGGGAACCGGCCAAGTGAATGCACTACCATCATAAATAGTGCCGGTGTTCATGTTGATATAGGGAGCAAGCTCCGCTTCAAGAGCGGCTATTTCCCTTTCAATCTGCTTGTTTTCGTCCTGAACATCACTTTGCTCACTATTTATATCGGAAATAACCGCGTTAACCGACTTAACCTGCTTATCAAGCTCAGCCTTTTTGGTAGCGAGAGTTGCTTTCATCTCGTTTTGCTCAGCAATCTTCTTGTCAATATCAGCTCGCTTGGAATCAATCTCAGTTTGAGTAGCATTAATGCTGTTAATAACCTGCTTGTTATATACAGCCATTGTTTTGGTATATTTCAGTAAAGCTAAGTATTCGGAAAAATCCTTAGTTCCCATCAAAAGCTGCAAAGCGTTGTTATTATTGTTCATATGGATAGAGCGCATGCGGCAACGGTAAAGATACATTTTCTTTTCCTTTTCCTGCTCTAAGCGTTCTATCTCTTTTTCGTTGGCAGTGATTTCATTGTTGCATTCGGTTATCTTCCTATTGCACAGGCTAATCTGCTGCTGAATGTTCGAGATTTGCTTTTCAATGGTCTTTTTTATTTTATTCTGCTCGGCTTTTTGAGATTTTAAAGCAGCAATCTCCTTTTCGAGCTCCTTGGATTTTTCTTCAAGATCGGATATTTGTTCTTTTATTTCATCCTTGGTTTTAGCAACCGCCACCGGAGCATCGGTTAAAGCACAGCCAAAAGCCATAAGACAACACATAATGAACGCTATAAACGCTCTTCTGTATTTCAATAATTTCACAAAAATACCTCCGTTAATTATAAGCCTTAAACTCGCTGCCTTCTCGCCTTAAATACTTGCTGATTATGATTACGCTGCCGATAACACCGGCAACAACGCCTATTGCGGCAAAAATGCCAAACAACGGCAATGCAATAGATTTAAACGAAACGGGCTCAATGGCGCCTAAAAGCGACGGAATAAAGGTCTCCAGCATAACACGATAACAGAAATAAACAACCGCCTCGGAGAGGATGGCAGAGACGATTCCCAACAGTATTCCTTCTACAACGAACGGAAGTCTTACAAAGGAATCGGTTGCGCCTACCGCCTTCATTATGCTGATTTCAAGCTTGCGGTTATACATTGTAACACGAATGGTGTTGCAAACTATAACAAGCGAAATTACAAGTAATATTGCTATTATCCAAAAGCCTGCAATTCCAAGGCCGTTTTTGATATTAGCAACCTTTTGAGCGGTCTCTCCGCTGGAGGAAAGATAATCAACGCCATCAATCTTCTTGATGGCCTCAACGGTTTCATCAAAGCGAGAGATATCCTTGAGCACTACCTCAGTGCCGCAGGAACAGAAATTGACGTTATCCTCAATTCCGCCTGCATAATCAACCTTATTGGCGAGTTCGTGATCTTCCTCGCTGGTGAAATACACGGCTTCTGCAATATTATCGAGTTTGGCTATTTCGTCGCGAACCGCTCTTCCCTCTTCATCGTTGTGAACATCGTACATATCATCAGTAACTTGGGTGGGAGCATTTCCGGAATAATAAACTGCGTTATAATCCTTGAAATATACTCGAATAACGTTTTGTTCTTCGATTTTGGTCATAGCACGGTTAACGTTTCTGCCAACCAGCAATGCAATACCAATAAGTACCATGCATGCCATTAAAACGCCAACAGAAGCGATAGACATCATTCGATTAACCCAAACGTTTTTAATGCCTTCGCGGGTAAGATATTTTACACTTCTTGCTTTCATAATGCACTACCCTCCGCGTTGTCAGCA
The DNA here is from genome assembly GCA_045655625.1 of Acutalibacteraceae bacterium. Taxonomy (GTDB): domain Bacteria; phylum Bacillota; class Clostridia; order Oscillospirales; family Acutalibacteraceae; genus SIG589. Next base: position 2,101 of record JAZOPP010000004.1, on the reverse strand, counting down.
ACTATGTGGCCGCCATCAAGCATTATTACACGGTGATTAAAGTCACGAACAAGATTATGGTCATGCGTTACCATAAGGATGGTGGTACCGCGCTTATTGATTTCATCAAGAAGTCCCACGATTTCATAAGACATATTGGGGTCAACGTTTCCTGTAGGCTCGTCCGCAATTATCAAATCAGGAGAATTGACAAGTGCGCGGGCAAGACCAACACGCTGCTGCTCACCACCCGATAACTCATCCGGCATTGAGCGAGCCTTATGGCCAAGGCCCACCTTGCTGAGTGCACGAGAAACCTCTTTTCTTATCTTGCGGTTTCCAGCTCCAACAACGTGCATTGCAAACGCAACATTTTCAAAAACGTTCATAGTGGGAATGAGGCGGAAATCCTGGAAAACGATACCCATGGTTCTGCGCAGCATAGGAACCTGCTTACGCTTCATGGTAGAAAGATTATAACCATTTACCAAAACGTCGCCAACGTTGGCTTTTTCCTCGCGCATAATAAGCTTCATAAAGGTGCTCTTACCTGCGCCCGAGGAACCAACAACAAAGACAAATTCGCCTTTGTTTATCTTTAAATTTATATCAGATAGAGCATGAGTGCCGCTGATATAGGTTTTGGAAACCCCGCGGAACTCTATAAGCGGATGCTCGTATCCGTTTATATTGGTGTTAATAGTTCTCACTCATTTCCTTAATACTTTACGGGGTTGGATTTAAGATATTTCTTTACCATAAGTGCGATTTTGAATACTATCGCATGGTCGAACTCGCGAAGGTCAAGACCGGTTATCTTGCGAATCTTTTCAAGTCTGTAAACCAAGGTGTTTCTGTGAACAAAAAGCTTTCTCGAGGTTTCAGAAACGTTCAGGTTATTTTCAAAGAAACGCTGAATTGTGAACAGAGTTTCCTGATCAAGACTATCGATAGAGCCCTTCTTGAATACCTCGCGAAGGAAGGTCTCGCAAAGTGTGGTGGGAAGCTGATAGATAAGACGTGCAATACCAAGATTATCATAGGAAACAATGGCCTTTTCGGTATCAAACACCTTGCCTACCTCGAGAGAAATTTGAGCTTCCTTAAAAGAACGTGCAAGGTCCTTAAGGCTGGAAACAGTTGTGCCGATGCCAACGGATACCTGGGTGTAGAACTCGCCCGAAAGAGTATCAACAATGGAATTGGCAAGCTTAGTTATTGCCTCGTTGTTCACACCCTGCTTGGTCTCCTTAACGAGAGCAATGTCGGTTTCGCTGATGTTGATAACGAAATCCTTGGATTTATCGGGGAAAAGATTTCCAACAATATCATAAACTGAAACGTCGTTCTTGCTGGCAACACGAATAAGTAAAACAGTGCGTGTAACATCACTATTAAAGCGAAGCTCGCGTGCCTTTAAATATATATCTCCGGGGAGAATGTTATCTAAGATAATGTTTTTGATGAAGTTGCCGCGATCATAGTTTTCATCATAATAAAACTTAATGCTGGAAAGCGATACTGCCAAAATAGAGCAATAGCGCATAGCCTCCACGTCAGTGCCTTCCACAAAAATCATATATTCGGGATGCTGAGGCGTTCCAAACGGCTTATAAGTGTATCTGCCGCTAACAAAAGCCTCGGTTTCCGCGCTTCCGTGCATAAGGCTTACCTCAAGATTTTCGCCGATTTTGCCTAAATCACTGCAGGCAACAACGGTATATGTTTCGTCTATTACTCCGATAGTTCTATCAACAGCGTCACGCATCTGATGAACCACGCTCTGGAACAGGCGGTTTGACATTTAACATCCTTCTCTCTTAAATATGATAAATCGGTAATATTGTATATAAATATTACAACTATACACATTATATTGTACCACAAACGCTCAATTTTGCAATATGTATCTTTTAAAAAAATAAAAAAAGTAACAATTTAGTAACAAATATAATAAAAGAAAACGCAGCGCTCGTTTCCAAGCGCTGCGAAATATGCAAATATTAGTTGCAAATCGTCTTTTCAGTGTCCTTATCGAAGATGTGAATCTTAGCAGGATCGATAGCAATCTTAATGGTGTCGCCGGCACGAGCGGTGGAAGAAGGATCAACACGAGCGTTGA
>JAZOPP010000003.1:0-1749 GCA_045655625.1 Acutalibacteraceae bacterium | reverse complement strand
TGCTGAATATATCGTTGCCCACAATTTCGGGGCGTGCCATAGTGGTAGGCAAAATAAGGAAAATTGCAAGACAGATAAATTTTGCAATTATCTCTGCCGAAATTGCGCGCAGAGCAAAGTTTTCCTCCTCGCGTGCAATGGTAAGATATCCCGTAACCCACTGAACGTAGGAAAGCATGTAAATGATAATGAAAACGGGGATAAAGGGAATCTTATGGTCAATAGGCAGGCTTATATCATAGTGGTGGCCGCCATCCGTAATCATCTTGGTTGCGAAGTAAACGAGAAAACCCACAACAGCAATGCTGAGTGCAGGTATTATTGAGTATGAGGGTATAATGCGCTTCAAAAACTTCACTACTATCACCTACAACATCGATGTTAAAAAAATGTTAAACTATTTTTAAAATATCTATAACATTATATTATATTTTGTCGAAATAAGCAACCTATAAATTTAACCTGTTGTTTCCATTCTGTTAAAAGAACGAACGGAGTGAGTTTTTTATTGATTTGCCACTCAAAAAATGGTATTATAACTATAATATATCTCCATGAAAGGACAAGCAGATGAAATCCTATTCCGAAATCACCCCCTATATCCTGAAAATGGCTGAAATATCGCAAAACGGAAACAACATAAGGCCCGAAATGTATGCGCTTCATAAGGTTAATCGCGGCTTGCGCGATTTAAACGGGAACGGCGTTGTGACGGGACTTACCGAGGTCTCGCATATCAAGGCCAAGGAATTGTTGCCCGATGGCACAACCGAGCCTTGCGAGGGTCAGCTTTATTATCGCGGAATAAACGTGCGCGATTTGGTTGCAGGCTTTAAATCGGATAACCGCCTCGGCTTTGAGGAAACGGTCTATCTTTTGCTGTTTTCCAAGCTCCCCACAAAGGAAGAACTTGCTGAGTTTTCTGCCACGCTTTCCGAGTATCGTTCTCTGCCTACCTCCTTCGTGCGCGATATGATACTTAAAGCCCCCGGCAAGGATATGATGAACATCATTTCCCGAAGCGTTCTCGCACTTTATGCGTATGATGAAAACCCTGATGACACCTCGGTTCCCAACGTTCTGCGCCAATGCTTGCAGCTTATAGCAATGTTCCCGCTGCTGTCTATTTATAGCTATCATTCCTATCAGCACTATCATCTTGGCAAAAGCTTGTTTATTCATCATCCCAAACAGGGCCTCTCAACCGCTGAAACGCTGCTTAATATCCTGCGCGAAAATGGTGAATACACCGATTTAGAGGCGAAAATTCTCGATCTCGCCCTCATTCTCCACGCGGAGCATGGCGGCGGTAATAACTCAACCTTTACCACCCACGTGGTTACCTCCTCGGGCACTGATACCTATTCTGCCGTTTCGGCAGCTTTAGGCTCGCTTAAGGGTCCGCGTCACGGCGGCGCCAATATCAAGGTTGTTCGTATGTTTGATGATATGCAGCAAAGCATAAACACCAAAAACGAGGGCGAAATAAAGGATTACCTCGCAAAACTTCTGAACCGTGAAGCGTTTGACCGTTTGGGTCTTATCTACGGAATGGGTCATGCAGTTTATTCGCTGTCAGACCCGCGCTCTGATATTCTCAAGCAGTGTGCTCGCGAGCTCGCCATCGAAAAAGGCAGGGAAGAGGAGTTTGCCCTTTATGAAACGGTCGCACGCTTAGCACCTGAACTTATTGCCGAAAAACGAAAAATGTATAAGGGTGTTAGCGCCAATGTCGATTTCTATTCGGGT
>JAZOPP010000002.1:0-3037 GCA_045655625.1 Acutalibacteraceae bacterium | reverse complement strand
ACGAGGCTATTATTATCAATAACAACCCCGAAACCGTTTCCACTGACTACACCACTGCCGATAAGCTTTATTTCGAACCACTCACTCCCGAGGATGTTATGAACATTATCGAGTTCGAAAATCCCGATGGTGTTATTGCTTCGCTCGGCGGTCAGACTGCTATTAACCTTGCAGAGCCGCTCATGGAGCGCGGCGTTCAGATTATCGGAACCGATTGTGCTGCTATTGAGCGCGCTGAGAACCGTGATAGCTTTGAAAAAGTGCTTGAGGAACTCAATATTCCTCAGCCGCAGGGCAAGGCTGTTACCAATATTGATGATGGCGTTGCTGCAGCTGCTGCCATCGGCTATCCCGTTCTTGTTCGTCCCAGCTTCGTATTGGGCGGACGTGCAATGCAGATAGTTGCTAACGAAGAACAGCTTCGCCAGTATCTCAAAACTGCTGTTGAAATCGATGAGGACAAGCCCGTTCTTGTTGATAAGTATATTCAGGGTAAAGAGGTTGAGGTTGACGCGATATGTGACGGCAGAGACGTATTTGTTCCCGGTATTATGGAGCTTGTTGAGAGAACAGGTATCCACAGCGGTGACTCGATAAGCGTTTATCCCACCTTCAGTATCTCCGATAAGGTTAAGGGAACCATCCTGCAGTATGCAAAGAAGTTGGGTCTCGGAATCGGTATTATCGGTCTTTATAACATTCAGTTCATCGTTGATGAAAATGATGACGTATTCATCATCGAGGTTAACCCCCGTTCCTCTAGAACTGTTCCGTTCCTTTCTAAGGCAACAGGTTATTCGCTTGCTGATATTGCAACCGAGGTTATTCTCGGCAAGAGCTTAAAGGAGCAGGGAATTTTCACCATCTATCCTGATGAGAAGCAGCGTTGGTACGTTAAGGTTCCCGTATTCTCCTTTAATAAGATTCGTGGACTTGACTCCTATCTCTCTCCTGAAATGAAATCTACAGGTGAAGCCATCGGTTATGATAACAAGCTTAATCGCGCTCTTTATAAGGCGCTCCAGGCTTCGGGAATGCATCTGCAGAACTATGGCACTGTATTTGCCACTATCGCCGATAAGGATAAGGAAGAGGCACTGCCGCTTATCCGTCGCTTCTATAATCTGGGATTCAACATTCAGGCAACTTCGGGAACAGCCAAGTTCTTAAAGGAAAACGGTATCCGAACTCATGCGCTTAAGAAGATAAGCGAGGGAAGCGATGAGGTTCCTGAGGCTATCCGTCAGGGTCATATTGCCTATATTATTAACACTCGCGATATCGGTGCTGTTGGTCAGATGAATGATGGTGCTGCTATCCGCCAGTGTGCAACCGAGAATAACGTTAATATCTTTACAGCACTTGATACTGTAAGAGTATTGCTTGATATTCTTGAGGAAACAACCCTCACAATTTCTACTATTGATGCTTAAAAGGAGCTTATAATGAAACAGAGCTTATTTACCATCGAAACCAATCGCCCGCTGACCGATAATGTTTTTCTTATGAAACTGCGCGGCGACGTTTCGGAAATAACTGCTCCCGGTCAGTTTATAAACATTAAACTTGACGGGTTATATCTGCGTCGTCCCATCTCGGTTTGTGACCGTGATGAAGATTCCGTTACTATCATCTATAAGGTGGTAGGCAAGGGAACCGAGCAGATGAGCCTTATGCAGTCGGGCGAGCTCGACGTACTCACCGGTCTCGGCAACGGTTACGACGTAACCCTGTCTGGCGAGAAGCCGTTACTTGTTGGCGGTGGTGTAGGTGTTCCTCCGCTTTATATGCTGGCTAAAAAGCTTATTGCAGAGGGTAAAGACGTATCTGTTATATTAGGCTTTAATACGGCAAGCGAAGTTTTCTATAAAGATGAATTTGAGGCTTTGGGCGCTAAGGTATTCGTTACCACGGTTGATGGCTCTATGGGAATTAAGGGTTTCGTAACAAACGCGCTGGATAATATCGATTATTCCTACGTATATACCTGCGGTCCCGAGCCGATGCTCAAGGCACTTTATAAAGCCATCAAAACATCGGGTCAGTTCAGTTTTGAGGAACGTATGGGCTGTGGCTTTGGCGCTTGCATGGGATGCTCCTGCAAGACCGTTACAGGCTATAAGCGCATTTGCAAGGATGGTCCCGTGCTCGAAAAGGAGGAAATACTGTGGGAGATTTAAGAGTAAATCTTTGTGGTATCGAATTAGATAATCCTATTATTCCTGCCAGCGGCACATTTGGATATGGATATGAATTTGCTGAGCTTTATGATATCAATATGCTTGGCACCTTCTCCTTTAAGGGAACAACCAAAGACCCACGTTTTGGCAATCCCACAGCGCGCATTGCAGAGTGCACCGCAGGAATGATAAATGCGGTTGGTCTTCAGAACCCCGGTGTTGAAAAAGTTATAAGTGAAGAACTTCCCAAGATGAAGAAGTTCTTCCATAAAAAGGTAATGGCAAACGTCAGCGGTTTCGCCGTTGAGGATTATGCATATACCTGCGCCAAGCTTGATGCTTGTCCTGAGGTTGGTTGGCTTGAGGTTAATGTCAGCTGCCCCAACGTTCACGGCGGCGGCATGAGCTTTGGCACCAGCCCGGAGGCTGCAGCTGAGGTAACTCGTGCCGTTAAGGCTGTTACGACTAAACCTGTTATTATAAAGCTTTCTCCCAACGTAACCGACATCGTTGCTATTGCTAAGGCTTGTGAAGAAGCGGGCGCTGATGGTATAAGCCTTATAAACACTATGTTGGGTATGCGTATTGACCTTAAAACTCGCAAACCTGTTATAGCTAACACTATGGGTGGTTTTTCGGGTCCTGCGATTTTCCCAGTAGCGGTCAGAATGGTATATCAGGTCGCTCACGCCGTTAACATTCCTGTTATAGGAATGGGCGGTGTAAGCTCTGCGGAGGATGTTATTGAACTTATGTTAGCAGGCGCAACCGCCGTTCAGGTAGGTGCTGCTAACCTGGTTGAGCCTTATGCTTGCCGTAATATAATAAATGACCTGCCTAAGGTTATGAAAAAATAT
>JAZOPP010000001.1:0-31239 GCA_045655625.1 Acutalibacteraceae bacterium | reverse complement strand
ATAAGCTTCGCCGTTTGCAGCTTGAGCGTATAAAGAAGACCCCCATCACCGTAACCGTAGGCGATGAGATAACGGTTGGCGAGCTTGCCGCCGCTATGAAGAAGACTGCGGCTGAGGTTATCAAGGAGCTTATGAAGCTCGGCATGATGACCACGGTTAACCAGGTTATCGATTATGATACCGCCGAGATCGTTGTAACCGAAATGGGTGCAAAGATCAAAAAGGCAGTTGTTGTTACCATCGAAGAGCGCATTATGGACGACACTGAGGATACCGCCGAGACACTCCGTCCGCGCGATCCTGTTGTTGTTGTAATGGGTCACGTTGACCACGGTAAAACCTCGCTGCTCGATGCCATTCGACACACCGCCGTTACCTCCACCGAGGCAGGCGGAATCACCCAGCATATCGGTGCTTATCGCGTTAATGCAGCAGGCAGCGATATCACATTCTTAGACACTCCGGGACACGCCGCATTCACCGCCATGCGTCAGCGTGGTGCTCAGGCAACCGATATTGCAATACTCGTTGTTGCCGCTGATGACGGTATTATGCCCCAGACTATTGAGGCTATCAACCATGCAAAGGCTGCAGGAGTTTCAATGATCGTTGCTATCAACAAGATGGATAAGCCCGAAGGCAACCCCGACCGTGTTCTCCAGCAGCTCACCGAGCATTCGGTTGTTCCCGAGGAATGGGGCGGCGACGTTATCTGTGTTCCTGTTTCGGCAAAGACCGGTATGGGCATCGATACGTTGCTTGAAAACGTATTGCTCGTTGCCGAAATGCTCGAGCTCAAGGCAAACCCCGACCGCCGTGCCAAGGGCGTTATCATCGAGGCTCGACTTGATAAGGGTCGCGGTCCCGTTGCATCGCTCCTCGTTCAGACAGGAACACTTCGCACCGGCGATATAATCGTTGCAGGCACCGCAGTTGGCCGCGTTCGCGTTATGACCAACGAAAACGGCGTTGAGCTTTCAGAGGCAGGCCCCTCCGTTCCGGTTGAAATCACAGGTCTTGCCGAAACCCCCGAAGCAGGCGATGGATTCGATGCAGTATCGGATGAGCGCCTTGCTCGCCAGCTCGTTGAGCAGCGTAAGCAGAAGCTTAAGGATGAGGAGTTCAGCCGTCAGCAGAAGGTAACCCTCGATAACCTCTTCAGCCAGCTCTCCGAGGGCGACCTTAAGGACCTTAACATTATCGTTAAGGCAGATGTTCAGGGCTCGGTTGAGGCTGTTAAGCAGAGCCTTGAAAAGATTTCCAACGAAGAAGTCCGCGTTCGCGTTATCCACGGCGGCGTTGGCGCTATAAACGAGTCCGACGTTATGCTCGCAGGCACCTCGGGTGCCATCATCGTAGGCTTTAACGTTCGTCCCGACCCCGTTGCAAAGCAGAATGCCGAGCGCGACGGTGTTGATATCCGCACCTACCGCATAATCTACGACTGCATCGAGGAAATCGAAGCAGCTATGAAGGGTATGCTCGCTCCCAAATACCGCGAGGTTGAAATGGGTAGCATCGAGGTTCGCGATACCTATAAGATTTCCAACGTTGGCACCATCGCAGGCTGCTACGTAACAAACGGCAAGGTAACCAGAAACTGCCTTATCCGCGTAGTGCGTGACGGTATCGTGCTTGCCGAGGATAAGATTGATTCTCTGCGTCGTTTCAAGGATGACGTAAAGGAAGTTGCAACCGGCTACGAGTGCGGTATCGGCCTTGAGAAATTCTCGGATATTAAAACAGGCGACGTATTCGAAGCCTATATAATGGAGGAATACAGAGACTAATGGCGGGATATAAAATCGATAGAATAACCTCCGACGTGCAGTTAGCACTCTCGGAAATGTTCAGAGAGCTTAAAGACCCCCGTATAAGTCAGCTTTTAAGTATTGTTAAGGTAAATGTTTCGGGTGACCTCTCGTATGCCACGATTTACGTTAGCGCCATTGAGGGCAGGGAAGCCACCGAAAACTCGGTCAAGGGGCTTAGGAATGCGGCGGGCTATCTCCGTCGCGAGCTCGGCCGCAGGCTTTCTCTGCGCAAGGTGCCCGAGCTGCGCTTCATTGCCGATGATTCCATCGAGCGCAGCGCACACATTTCCAAAATAATAAATTCTTTCCCCGAAAATAATATGGAAGGGGAGGAAAATGATGGCTAAAAGACTGGACCTCAAGGGAGTTTGCTCCTTCTTAAAATCCAAGGATAATTATTTAATTTTAACCCACAGTATGCCCGATGGCGATACTCTGGGCTCGGCATACGCGCTCTGCAAGGGACTTTTAAAACTCGGCAAAAACGCGCGCGTAGTCTGCCCCGACCCCATACCCGAGCGCTATGGCTATTTCACTGAAACGGTTGATTTCCCCGAGTTTGAGGATGAAACCATCATATCTGTCGACGTTGCCGATATTAAGCTTATGGGTGCGCTCGGCGAGCAGTATAAGGATAAAATCGTGCTGGCTATCGACCATCACGCTTCCCACCGCGAGTTTGCCGAAAACCTCTTTTTGGATGGCACCGCGGCGGCATGCGCAGAATGTATCTATGATATTTTAAACGAGCTGCACATAATCCCCGATGAGGGTATGGTGCAGGCACTTTATACGGGTATCTCAACCGATACAGGCTGCTTCAAATTCTCGAACACAACGCCCAAAACCCACGTTATAGCAGCAGAACTTATGGCGTTTGGCATTGATTTTGCGGATATCAACCGCGTAATGTTTGATACCAAATCCAAAAGCCGCATGGAGATAGAAAAGCGCGCACTTCGCAAGGTAGAGCTGCTCAGCCGCGACCGTGTTGCTATCATGGCAGTAACCGAAAAGATGATGAATGATAGCGGTTGCACCGATTCCGACCTCGATGGCATAACCGCCATTCCGCGCTCTATCGAGGGTGTGCTTATCGGCATCACTCTGCGTCAGAAGGCGAAAAGGCTGTGGAAGGTATCCATGCGCTCATATCCGCCCTATGACGTTGCAGAAATCTGCGCTCGCCTAGGCGGCGGCGGTCATAAATATGCCGCAGGCTGCGAGGTAGCGGGTAGTCTTTCGGCTGCCAAGAAGCAGATATTAAAGCAGGTTTTAAAAACACTGGAGGATTAAGTTGCAAGGCATAATACTTCTCCGAAAACCAAAAGGCATAACCTCCTTTTCGGCGGTTTCAAGGATAAAACGACTTTGCGCCACCAAAAGGGTAGGCCATACAGGCACTCTCGACCCGTTAGCCGAGGGTGTTTTGCCTATTTTAGTGGGCAGAGCCACCGCGCTCTCCTCATATATAACCGAAGCCGATAAGGGATATATTGCCCGCGTGCGCTTAGGGCTGACCACCGATACCGAGGATATAACCGGTGAGGTGCTCACAAGGCACGAGGTGCAGGTGAGTGAAGCCGAGCTTAATTGCGCCGTTTCCTCCTTTTTCGGTAAGATAATGCAGGTGCCGCCTATGTATTCGGCAATAAGCCGCGACGGTGTGCGCCTATATCAGCTTGCGCGCGAGGGCAAAACTGTTGAGCGTGAGCCGCGCGAAATCGAGATAAAGGAAATCTCGGCAAGTGATTTTGATGGAACCGAGTTTTCGCTTTCAGTTCGCTGCAGCAAGGGCACCTATATTCGCTCGCTCTGCCGCGATATCGGTGAAAAGCTGGGCTGCGGCGCCACCATGACCGAGCTGCTCCGCACCGAAACGGCGGGATTTTGCCTTGAGGATACGGTGGCACTTGAGGATCTCACTCCCGAGAATATAAGGGAGTACCTCCTCCCGTCCGACCGCGCGCTGCCTGCGCTTTCAAGCGTCAGCGTTACCGAAAAGCAGGCGGTTCGCTTCTCAAACGGCGGCGAGCTTGACCTTATGCGCATAAAAGGCAGCCTCACTGATGGCGAAATAGTCCGCGTGAAATACGGGGATATTCTTTTAGGCCTTGGTATCGTGCTGCAGGATAAGGGCATACTAAAGGTTGAATGTGTTATAAACGATAAGCAGGGGAGTGACTTATAATGCGTAAAGGCGCTATAGTGCTCGGAACCTTCGATGGCCTCCATAAGGGGCATATGGCGGTGCTGGGTCTTGCAAATGAGTATTCACCCAAAACCGTTATAACCTTCGATTTTCCGCCTGCGATGGATGAACGCAAAGAACTGCTTATGCTGCCCGGCGAGAAAAACGAAGAGCTCGAAAGGCTTGGATTCTCGATAGAAACCCTCGATTTTTCCAAGGTGCATTCCATTCCTGCCGAGGAATTTTTGCACCAAATGGATGAAAAATATCACCCCGAGGCTATCTGCTGCGGCTTTAATTATCGCTTCGGCTATTGCGGCAAGGGTGGTGTAGATACCATAAAAGCGTTTTGTTCCGCTCGCGGAATAAAAGTGCTCATAGCCGATGCCGTATCGGCGGGTGACGTGCGCATTTCCTCCAGCTTTATAAGAGAGCTTATAAAGCGCGGTGAGATGGAAAAAGCAAACGCTATGCTTTCGGCTCCGTTTTCGGTATCGGGCGAGGTAAGCCACGGCGATAGCCGAGGCAGAACAATGGGCACACCCACCGTTAATTTCTTTTATCCCGAGGGCTTAGTTGCCGCTCGTCACGGAGTTTACGCAGCCTGTGCACTGGTTGATGGCAGGGAATATGCGGCAGTAAGCTATATCGGCAACCGCCCCACCTTTCATCTTGAGCGCTGCATTTGCGAAACCAACCTGCTCGATTTCTCGGGCGACCTTTATGGTAAGCGATTAAAGATAAGCCTTTTATCCTTCCTGCGTGAGGATAAACAGTTTAGTTCGCTCGATGAGCTAAAAAAACAGATACAAAGCGATATTTTAAATGCAAAAAAACACCTGAGTTAGAACTCAGGTGTTTTTTATTTTTATTTAGTTAGAGGGTGTTCCCTCAAAAGCATCGAGATTTTCTTCAACCTCTTCGTAGGTGTTAATGTAAACCTCGATTTTATCAAAGCGGGAAATTTTCTCATCGGCTGCAGGGGTGGTGGAAATTACTAACTGCGGCTCGGCAGTGGGGTCATAGCGTTCGATAATTTCAATATTGTCCTTGGTAAGACCTAATTCGAGAAGCGTTATATATGCCTCAATTTCCGATTTGCCGGCAAGATTGGGAACCTTAACGTCGGCGGTGCCGAGGCTGATAACCAGGGTGATTTCGGTTTCCTTTTTAACCTGCTCGCCATCTTTAACCGACTGTGAGATTATATGGCCCTCAACAACCTTATCGCTGAATTCGGCATCACTTAGACTTATTTTAAAGTTGCGATTCCATTCACCGTTTGCCAGCACGTCGGCATAGCTCATACCGGTGAAGTTGGGAACGTCATAAAGTGTTTCAATCGAGGGGGCACTGTAGGTGCTGTCCACATCACCAAACGAGGGAACGCTCGGAATGCTAACAAGCGGATCGGAGCTGGTTTCCTCCTTGCCGAAGATGGAATCACGGAATACAACAAGCACTAAAATCACAGCAAGCAGCAGCAATGCACCGGCGGTGATACCTGCGGCAACAAGCGCATATTTGCGGTTTTGGTTGCGCTTGGGGGCAGGGGACTCAGGTGCTTCTCCATTCGCAGCTACAACGGGTGCCGCCACATTGGTTTTGGAGAGGTCGTCACGCAGCGCTGCCATATCGCATGTGCGATTTTCAGGCTCTATCTGCAGTGCGTTTGCCAGTGCGGTGAGCACGTAAGGCGGAATGGTTTGAGCCGCCTTAGCGGGAATCGACATATTATCGTGAACTGCACGCTCGTTAGCCGCCATGGGAGGATTGCCGATAAGCACGCGGAAAAGCGTTGCGGCAACACCGTAAACGTCGGTATATGCGCCGAGGCTTCTGCCCTCCTCATATTGCTCGATAGCGGCAAAGCCGGGGAATATCTGTGAAGTGAATTCGCTGGATGCATCGCGCAGTCCCGAAACCGAAACGCTCATAAGATGCAGTCTGCCGTCGCGGCCTACTATAACGGTCTCAGGCGAGATGCCGCCGTGGAAAATGCCGTTTTTGTTAAGCTCCTCCAGCGTGTTTATAAGCGGCATAAATAGGGGCTTAGCCTGCTCCCATTTAAGCGCTCCGCCGTTACGAAGCAAGAACTCACGCAGCGGAATACCTGCCGAAGCCTTAATAATGCTATAGGCGGTGCCACCAAGCTCCAGCGTTTCAACCACGGGCATAAGCGAGGGAAGTTCAAGTTCGGCAGTCTTTTTGGAAATATCAATAAACTGCAGAATTCCGCCGTTGAATTCATATTCCTTGCCGGCAGTTATCTTAACCGCCTTATTCTCAAGACGCTCGCAAAGTCCTGTCGGGAAATATTCCTTAATATAAACTACGTTATTGTTAAGGTTATCCCAACCAATATAGGTTATACCCTCGCCGTTACTCTCAATAACGCGACCAACGAGGTAACGTTCTTTAATCCAGGTGCCTGCATCGAGCGCGCTCTTATCGCCGCTCTTGGATTTATCATATCCGCAGATAGGGCAGACCGAAGCGCCGCCGTTATCGTTCATGCAGCCAAGGCAAAGTCTTTCTGTATTATTCATAAAAACCTCCAAGAATTTCCGAAGTTCAACTCTAATTATACCACGCTTGTCAACAACAGAATTGTAACCGTTTATTTAGAGAGGGTCATATTATCGATGGGAAGCGAGAAACTGGGTAGGAATTCCTCAAGGAAAATATCGGCTTCTTTAAGGCGCATATCCTTAATGGATTTGCGTGTTGCCTTCTCGGCGGCAGAGAACTCACGGTTGCCGAGAGAGAGTTCATTTATGCATTTAATAAGCGCCGAAATCTTATCGGCAGTCTTAACTATTTTGTTTATTTCCTCATCCTCGCAGGAATATATATCGCTATAGTCCTCTCGCATATCCTCGGGCAGCAAATCAATAAGCTGTTCGCCTGCCACCGCCTCAATATGCTTATATACCGAGCTTATTTCTGGGCTATAATATTTAATGGGTGTGGGCAGATCTCCCGTCAGGATTTCGGTCGTATCGTGGAAGAGGGCAACCACCGCGGCGCGGTCGGCATCGACGTTTCCGCCCAGTCTCCGGTTCTTTATAATCGCCAGCGCGTGGGCAATAAGGGCAACCTCAAGCGAATGCTCGCAAAGGTTTTCCTCCTCAGTGTTGCGCATAAGTCCCCAACGCTTGATATATTTCATTCGCATTATCATCGAATAGAAGTGACTGCTCATAGCACTACCTCCGCGGTAATTTTTTGCTTCTATTGAATATTATACCATTTAATGTTATAATATCAACAAATCTTTTCAAAAAAGGGAGTGGCAGACTTGCTCGAACGCGGCACGTATCGCAAAAGCGTTATAGCGCTTTTAATAATAATCGGCTCCGCGCTTTTGGCCCGAATGGTCATAGGCGTGCTCTATTTTAACGCGTTTGATACCTTCTGGTATCGCAAATGGGCATATGATTTGCCGAACGGGCTGTTTAACGTTTATGCCCGTGCCGATCTCATCGATCTCGATTATCCTCCGCTTTATCTTTTCTGCCTTTATTTAACGGGTCTTGCATATCGCTTTTTCGGCGCAGACTGCGGCAATATGCTGCAAATGTTCCTTATGAAATTCTGGCCCGTAATATTCGATACGCTCTGCATCTTAGTTATCTATTTTGCCGCTCGCAAAAAAGGCGAAACCATGGCGATTTTCGCCGCCGCGCTCTGGGCGGTTAACCCATCGGCGGTTTTAAACTCCTCATTCTGGGGTCAAACCGACGGGCTGATGATAATGCTTTTGCTGCTCGCATTTATGAACGCGGACGACCGCCCTGTGCTGTCCTGCTTTTTATTCGCCCTTGCGGGACTCACGAAATATCAGTCACTCTTTTTCACGCCTGTTCTGCTCGCGCACATATTGCGAAAATGCGGCATAAAGCGCACGCTTTCGGGCATAGGTGTAGCCGCGGCAACCGTAGCGGGAGTTTTCCTGCCCTTTATGATAGGCGCCAAAAATCCGCTTCTGTTTTTCGACGTTTATTTAGGCGGCGCAAACACCTATCAGTACTGCACCTTTAACGCCTATAATATCTATGGCCTTTTGGGACTCAACTGCGTCTATGATCATCAGTCCGCCATAGGTCCGCTTACCTATTCTAATATCAACACAGCGCTACTCATTTTTATCGTGGCAGGTGCCTTGTGGCTTGTTTTGAAGGCAAAGCGTACCAATATTTACGTTGGTGGCTTGCTTATAATGCAGTGCATCTTTATGCTGTCCACCCGTATGCACGAGCGCTATCAAATGGTGGTGCTGCCTTTTGCACTGCTGGCATACGTAACCACTAAGGACCGCCGCTTTGCGTGGCAGTTTGCATTACTCACAGCACTTACGCTCATAAACCAGATGGTGGTGCTTTTCTATGTAAACCACGGCACTTTCACCCATTCGCTAGATGGCATAATGTTCTGGGTATCGGCGCTTAATTTCCTCGCCTTTATCCACACGGTTAATTCTTGCATGACCTATTATCTTAAGGAGGAAGAATATGACCTTCTCAAAACAGAGAACTAACCTTCTCCGCCCGCAAAAAAGCCGCGCGGCAAGCACGTTCTTTATAGCGCTGCTCACCGCCACGGCAATATTTCTGCCCTATATGATAAAGGATAGCGGTTATTTTTTGTTCTACGGTGATTTCAACGTTCAGCAAATACCGTTTTATCAGCGCTGCCACGAGCTTGTTCGCTCGGGCAATATCGGCTGGGACTTCGGCACCGATCTCGGCGCAAACTTTATAGGCTCCTATACCTTTTATTTGTTGGGCAGCCCCTTCTTTTGGTTAACGCTGCCTTTTCCCAATAGCTTCGTGCCCTATCTTATAGGCCCGCTGCTTATCTTAAAGTTTGCACTGTGCGCCACCACGGCATATCTCTATCTCAGCCGTTTCCTCAAAAACCGCGAAACCGCCCGCCTTGGTGGACTGCTTTATGCATTTTCGGGCTTCTCGGTATATAACATATTTTTCAACCACTTCCACGAAGCGCTCATTGTTTTTCCGCTTCTGCTTTTATCGATAGAGCTGCTCATAACCGAAAATCGCCGCGGCGTGTTCGCACTTATGGTCGGCGTTTGCGCCATCACCAACTATTTCTTCTTTTTTGGTATGGTGGTGTTTGCCATAATCTATTGGTTCGTGCGCGTGCTTTCGGGTGCAATAAAGGTAACCCCCGGCAGATTCCTCACCCTCATCTTTGGGGCGGTGTTCGGTCTGCTTTTATCGGCATTTATTCTGCTGCCCACCATGGCGGCACTCTCGGGCAACACCCGCCTATCCGAGATTATGACGGGTTGGGGCGCCATAATGTATGGCAAGGAGCAGATCTATGCCAACATTATCGAGGTATTTTTCTTCCCGCCCGATTTGCCTGCACGCCCCATCTTCTTCCCGGGAGCCGACGTTAAGTGGTCCTCACTCGGCGGCTGGCTGCCCATATTCAGCATGGTTGGCGTGTTCGCCTTTATGGGCAACAAAAAGGGTCACTGGCTCAAACGCATCCTCTGCATTATGATATTCATGTCGCTCGTGCCCATCCTAAACAGCGCGTTTTATATGTTCAACAGCGCCTATTATGCCCGCTGGTATTATATGCCCATTCTTATGATGTGCCTCGCAACCGGCATGGCAATAGAGGATAGCGATATCAAGTGGGATAGCGCCTTCCGCTGGACCACGCTTATCACCATAGGCATTGCCGCGGTGGTCGGATTTATGCCTGCCGCGCTCGATGAAAACGGCAAAATAAGCGAATGGGGCCTCTATGTTAAGGATGATAACAACCTCTTCCGCGACCGCTTGGTGCTCACCTGCGCCATCGCGATAATCAGCCTTATTATCTTGAAAATAATTCTCACCTATAAGCACACAAACAGAAAATTCTTTATCCGCACCGCCACGGCATCGGTTTGCGCTATGTCGATAATCTATGCCTCGGTCTTCGTGGGCACGGGCAAAACCCATTCCTATGATGAGGATACCGTTATGATTCCTATGCTCGAGGAGAGCATCACTTTGGAGGGAGATAAGGAAGATTTCCGTATTGATGCTTATGAATGCGTTGATAACACGGGAATGTATTTCGGTTATAACTGCATAAATGCGTTCCATTCCATCGTTCCCACCTCGGTAACCGAGTTTTATGAGTTTGTGGGCGAGGAGCGCGGAGTTGCCAGCCGCCCCACCGATAAATCCTATGCCATTCGTCCGCTGCTTTCGGTAAAATATCTGCTCGATATGAACGATGGCAGAGATTTCGAGAGCGATTCGGTCACCAAAATGCCGGGCTACCGCTACCTCGAAACACAGCACGATTATGATATATTCGTAAACGAAAACTATATTCCCTATGGCTTCACCTATGATTACTATATGACCCGTGAGGACGCACTTTATTACGGCGCCGATAACGCGGGAAATATGATGCTCAAGGCGCTGCTTCTGGAATACGACCAGATAGAAAAATATAAAGGAATATTAAAGGATATCGAAACCGCCTATTCCTTCGAGGTGCCTGCACCCGAGGGTAAGCAGGATATCCTGTTTGATGATGAAACCTTCGCGCTCGACTGTGCCGACCGTCGCGATAGCGCGGCGCATAGTTTTACGCAGGGCAAAAACTCCTTCACTGCTAAGATTAACTTAGAGCGTGAAAACCTTGTGTTCTTCTCGATTCCCTATGAATCGGGCTGGACCGCCTACGTTAACGGCGAGAGGACAGAAATCGAGAAGGTAAACATAGGCTTTATGGCTGTGCTCTGTCCCGCGGGCGAGAACGAAATCACCTTCCGCTATATCACCCCTGGCCTTGCCACAGGTGTGAAAATCACCGGTCTTGCTGCAGCAGTGCTGCTTATATACCTGCTTTTCGCGCTTATCTATAAAAAGCGCAGAATGGCAGAGGATTGCTATCCCGAGGGCGAACAGTTAATAGAGTGCTGGCGCGCGTGGGAGACCGCCGAAACGGTTGAAACCGTGGTAGAAGAGGAAGATGAATTCCTTGTAACCATCGAGGATGAGCCGCTGCCCGAACCCGATTTTCCGCAGCATTTCAAGGGCGGCTTTCAGGTGAATTTCGATTCCTTTAAACAAAAAGATATTGACAACGAGCAAGAAGAATAGTAAAATGCCTTTGGGGAGCTGGGTTTAGCCCGGCTGAGAGGAAACCGTTATGTATCGCCCCGTAATAAATGATGCGGGTAATGCCGACGTAGGAATCAAAAGTACAGATATGCATTTTTATGGACACCGCAGGATTTTGCGGTGTCCTTTTTTTTGCAGGCTGGGTGAAATCTCTACACCGTCTGTCCGCCGGAAAAGAGGATAAAAATGAAAGAAACAAATGCAAAACTTATTCGCAAAATGACCGTGAGCGCACTGTTCATCGCGCTCGCAACCGTGCTTAGTGAAATCAAAATTTTCACTCTGCCTATGGGCGGCGGTGTAACCGCGCTGTCGATGCTGCCCATTCTGCTCGTGCCGATTATGTTTGGCGCAGGCTGGGGCTTTTTCGCCTGCGGCACCTATGCCGTAATCCAACTGCTTTTCGGCCTTGATTCTGCCATGGCAGCGCCCACTCATTGGGGCGTTGTGGGAAGCATAGCCTTCGATTATCTGCTGGCTTATGCCGCACTGGGACTTGCAGGCTTTTTCAGCAACGGCGGAAAGGTTAAAATTGTGTGCGGTGCCGCCATCGCCATAATTGCGCGATATATCATGAATATAATCGCTACCTGCGTTATCTGGGGAGTTTACGTTCCTGCTGAATACGGTCTAATTGAGTATGGAATTATATATAATTCTTATGTAGTCATCGAGGGTGCTGCGGTCTGCGTTGTTATCGCAATTCTGCTGCAGAATAAGGCTTTTCGCAAAATCACAATGAAATAATTGATTTTTTGCGGATTTAATAGTATAATAATCGGTGACATTTATAACAGAAAGAGGACAACTATGAAATATATCGAAATGTCAACCGAAGAAAAAAAGGTTTTGCTCGCTGAGCTTAAAGCAAAATATAATGAGTTCAAGGCGCGCGATATAACGCTTAACATGGCGCGCGGCAAGCCATGTAATGCTCAGCTTGATATCTCCATGGAGATGATGGATGTGTTGGCGAGCGATTCCGACCTTACCTGTGAGGACGGAACCGATTGTCGCAACTACGGCGTGCTTGATGGTCTGCCCGAGGCTAAAAAGCTGCTCGGCGATATGATGGAGGTTCCTGCCGATAATATCATAATCTACGGCAACTCGAGCTTAAACGTTATGTATGATACCATCTCCCGCTGTATGACTCACGGCGTTATGGGTCACACTCCTTGGGGCAAGCTGCCTGCAGTCAAGTTTTTATGCCCCGTTCCGGGATATGATCGCCACTTTGCAATAACCGAGCATTTCGGCATCGAGATGATAAACGTTCCCATGCTGCCCACAGGCCCCGATATGGATATGGTAGAAAAGCTCGTATCGAGCGACCCTGCCATCAAGGGCATCTGGTGTGTTCCGAAGTATTCCAATCCTCAGGGCTATTCCTATTCGGATGAAACGGTTCGCCGTTTCGCCAGGCTCTCTCCCGCGGCAGAGGATTTCAGAATCTTCTGGGATAATGCCTATTGCGGCCACCACCTCTATCCTGACGACCCCGACGTAGTCCTCGAGATACTCGATGAATGCCGCCGTGCAGGCAACCCCGATATGGTTTATAAATTCTCCTCAACCTCGAAAATCAGTTTCCCCGGTTCGGGCATTTCGGCAATTGCCGCATCGCTCAATAACCTCAAGGAAATTCGCCATCAGATGGGAATTCAGACCATCGGCCACGATAAGGTTAACCAGCTGCGCCACGTTCGCTTCTTTGGTGATATCGAGGGAATGCGCAAGCATATGATAAAGCATGCCGATATCCTCCGTCCCAAGTTCGAGAAGGTGCTCGAGATTTTAGAGCGTGAGCTCGGCGGTCTCGGCATCGGCGAATGGACCAACCCCAAGGGTGGCTATTTCATCTCGTTTGATGGACTGGAGGGCACCGCGAAGGATATAGTTGCACGCTGCCGCAAAGCAGGCGTAATTATGACCGATGCAGGAGCAACCTACCCCTATCATAACGACCCGCGCGATTGCAATATTCGCATCGCTCCGTCCTATCCGACGATAGAGGACCTCGCCCTTGCAACCGAGCTTTTCACCCTCTGCGTGAAGATTGTAAGCCTTAAGAAACTTATAAATGAATAACAAAAAAGCCTTGGCATGAAGCCAAGGCTTTTTATTTTATAAGCTTTCAATTTTATCTGCTGCAGCATCGAGGAAATCGCCCGTAAAGCGTTCGATTTTGCCTGCATCGCAGAGCGCCGCAAACGCGGGATCAATCGGAATTTCGCCGAGCAGCGGAACCGACAGTTCATCGGCCACGGTGCCCGATTTGCCCTCGCCGAAAATGCGGAATTTCTTGCCGCAATCAGGGCAGAGCGCATAGCTCATGTTCTCAACAATTCCGAGAACCGGAACGTTCATAAGCGACGCCATGTTATATGCCTTTTTCACAATAAGCGAAACGAGGTCTTGCGGTGAGGTTACGATAATAATTCCGTCAATGGGGAGCGATTGATAAACCGTGAGCGGAACGTCGCCCGTTCCGGGAGGCATATCAATAAACATATAATCGCAGTCGCCCCAAACAACGTCGTTCCAGAACTGCTTAACAACTCCGCCGATAACGGGTCCACGCCAAACAACGGGGGAATCCTCGTTTTCGAGCAGCAGATTTATCGACATAATGCGAATATCGCTGCCGGTTGTTGCGGGGAGAAGACCGAGCTCGTTTTGGTAAGCGCGCGATTGCACGCCAAACATTTTAGGAATAGAGGGGCCTGTAATATCGGCATCCATAATGCCAACCGAGTGACCTCTGCGGTTCATAAGCGTTGCGAGCATTCCGCAAACTAAGCTTTTGCCAACACCGCCCTTGCCGCTAACAACGCCGATAACCTTTTTAACGGTGCTATACTGGTTGCCGGGCTCTTTGGGAATACCGCCATCCGCCTTAGAGCAGGAGGAGCAGTCACCGCTGCAGCCCTGTTCATTACATTTTCTTTCTTCTGCCATTTGAAATCACCTTGATCTTTGAAGTCTTTATAATAAGTATATCACACTTTTAAGGTTTTTCAACAAAATCAGTGATAATTCTTTTTTCGCATTCGGCAGGTGAATAAATCCAGCGCTCCATTCGCTCGCCCTCGAAAAAATAATTTTTTTCTCTTGAATATTCCGAATCAAAACTGTCAATAATAATTAGTTTAACCTTCATCTTATCGCGGATAATGCTTTTCACGTAAACGCTGGTGGTCTGCCCGATATAAACGTTGGATTTAGGCTCGGCAAGACCTGCGAGATTGGGTGTCAGCTCAACGAAAACTCCATAAGGCTCCACCGAGCGTATCACGCCCGAAACAGTTTCCCCTTGTGAGAAAAGTGCCGCATTCTCCTCCCATGTGCCCAAAAGCTCCTTGTGGGTGAGGGTTATGCGCCCGTTTTCTATCTGCCGTATCACCGCTTTAATATCCTCGCCGCACGAAAAGCGGTCCTTAGGATGCGAAATGCGTGAAACCGAAATCGAGTTTATGGGCAGCAGGGCAATCAGTCCGCACCCAATATCGCAAAATGCACCGAAGCTCTCAAGGTGGGTAACCCTCGCATCCACAACGTCACCCGCCCGCAGCCGCGAGGCATATTCTCTTTCCGCCTTTTCCTGCGCCGCTCTGCGCGATAAAATAGCGTGGCGCCGACCTAAGCGGTCAGTTTTTATATCAGTTATTATAAAGCTAACGGGCTTGCCAACTCGCGAGAGCAGGGCAATATCCCGCGTTTTTCCGCTCTCAATGCCTATTGCGCCCTCGCTGTGGGGTATGGTGCCGCGCATGCAACCGAGATTAACAAGCAGGTTGTGTTCGCTATCGCACATTTCGGCAACTGCCTCTAAAACCCTGCCCTCCGAAAAAGCACGCTCTATCTCTGTATATGAAGAGAGGGCACGCCTATTGTCCTCGGTTTTAAGCAGCCACCCTTCGGGGAAATATCTTATCATAATATCAGCCTTTCCTTTTGTCGGTCTTGCCGCGGTTTTTGCCGCGGCTTTTTATATTTTATAGATATGCTCACTGGCAAAATTTAATGCAAAATAAAAAATTTTTCAAAAAGTTGCAGTCTTGTTGCACACTTTAGTGCAACAAACGCCCGAAAAGAGGGGTATATGTGGAGGTGGCTTTAGATGGCAAAAGAGCCCGGCGCCAAGGAGGCGCTATTTTGTGAATACTTAAAAATATTGCACAGCCCACGCGAGGCTGCCGCGCGAGCAGGGTATCCCTTCCCTGAGCGCAGCGCGGTGAAGCTGATGAAAAAGGCGGCGGTTAAGCGTCGCATAGCCGAGTCGCGTGCTTACACGCCCGAAGCGGCTGATGGACTTCGCCGCATAGCCTTCGGCAGCATTGCCGATGCGGTGTGGTTGTGCGAAAGGGGAGAGTGTCCGTCGCGCGAGGAACTCGAAAAGCTCGACCTTTTTATGGTGTCCGAGCTTAAATTTACAAAAGGAGGCGGAATAGAGGTTAAATTTTTCGACCGCATAAAAGCACTCGATATGCTTATAAATCAGTCGGTAAGCCACGGCGGCAAAGCCGAACCGTTTTTTCGCGCTCTGGGCATAAAAGCCGCGGGCCTTGCCTCCGAAACGGAGGAACAAAATGCAATTTAAAACCTTTTCTCAAAAGCAGCTGCAGGCACTAACCTTTTGGCACGAGCAAAGTCCCCACTGTGAGTGCGATGCCCTTATATGTGATGGCGCGGTGCGCAGCGGCAAATCGGTTTGTATGTTCTTATCCTTCATATTTTGGTCGTTTTATCGTTTTTCATCCGCCGATTTCGCTATCTGCGGCAAAACCGTAACGTCACTGCGGCGCAACCTCATCACCCCGATGACCGCCGTGCTGCGCGATATGGGCTTCGAATGCAAGGAGCTGCAAAGCCGCGGCATACTTAAAATCAAGCTCGATGGTCGCGAAAATACCTATTATCTTTTTGGTGGCCGCGATGAGTCGAGCGCCGCCCTCATCCAAGGTATGACCCTATCGGGAGTGCTTTTTGATGAGGCAGTGCTTATGCCGCGCTCGTTTATCGAGCAGGCGCTGGC
The DNA here is from genome assembly GCA_045655625.1 of Acutalibacteraceae bacterium. Taxonomy (GTDB): domain Bacteria; phylum Bacillota; class Clostridia; order Oscillospirales; family Acutalibacteraceae; genus SIG589. The sequence continues at coordinate 15,033 of JAZOPP010000001.1, read as the reverse complement.
ACGTTGCTCGGTTGAGGGGTCAAAGTTCTTTTTCAACTGCAACCCCCAGAGCCCGTCACACTGGTTTTATCGCGAGTGGATTAAAAAAGCGGAGGAAAAGGGCGCGCTTTATCTGCATTTCACCATGGCGGAAAATCCCTCCCTCTCGGCGGCAATGCTCCGCCGCTATGCATCCCTTTATTCGGGCACCTTTTATGAGCGGTTTGTGCTCGGGCGCTGGGTTGCTGCAGATGGGCTTGTGTATCCCTTCTTTCGCGAGGAGGATATGTGCGAGCCGCCCGAGCGGTGTGATAAGTTTTATATCTCCTGCGACTATGGAACCGTCAACCCTGCCTCTTTCGGTCTTTGGGGCAGAAGCGGTGATAAATGGTATCGCATAGCGGAGTATTATTATGCATCGCGTGTATCGGGCGAGCAAAAAACCGATGAGGAATATTATTTGGAGCTTGAGCGTCTGGCAGGGGATAGGCGTATCACGGCGGTGATATGCGACCCCTCAGCGGCCTCTTTTTTGACCTGCATCCGTCGCCACGGCAGATTTACGGTCATACCCGCGAAAAACGACGTCCTCGATGGAATACGAAGGGTATCCGACTGTTTGAGGTCAAAAAAACTGCTGATTTGCCGCGGCTGCGCCGATACGGCGAGAGAATTTTCGCTCTACCGCTGGGATGAATCTGCAATTAAGGATTGCCCCAAAAAGGAAAACGACCACGCAATGGATGATATACGCTATTTTGTTTCTACCGTGCTTTATGGCGGCTCCGCAGGAGTAGCGGTTGCCGCAAGAAGACAATAAAGGGAGTGAAAATGATTGAAATTTTTCAAAACAAAAAAGCGGCGCGCATTGCAAACGTCAGCCGATAATTTTTCCTCGGCCGACCGCTTTCATCTGGCAAGCTCCTTTGAGGGAGAGGTTTATGCCGCGCTGCGAGAATCGGTGCCGATAATCGATGCCGCAATTGAGAAAATAGTTCGCCTTTGCGGCGATTTCGAGGTTACTTGTGCCGATAAAACTGCCGAAAAAATGCTAAAAAGCTTTCTGCGCGACGTGCCTTTTGGCGCGAGCGGCATGGGAATCAAGGCGTTCATCGCAGGCACCCTCGATAGAATGCTCACCTACGGCACCGCCGTAAACGAGCTGTTGTTCGATGGTGAGGGAAAACTTGCCGCACTCTATGGGGCAGACCTCAAATCGGTCGAGCTTCGCGAGGGCGAGCCGGCAAAGCCGCAGATATTCCTGCGCTCAGTAGGCGGCGCTAAGCCGATCCCGCATCCCGAAAGGATAATAGTAACCGCGCTTAATCCCGAACCCCACAGTCCATATGGAAGTTCAATGCTTAAGGGCCTTCCGTTCTTAAGCGAGGTGCTGCTTAAAATCTATCGCAGCGTGGGAGTGAACTTTGAGCGAATGGGAAATCTGCGCTTCGCGGTTACCTATAAGCCTGCAAGCGGCGAATACGGGCCCTCCTGTGCCGATGAAATAGCCAAGGCGTGGAGCGATGCCATGAGCGATAGCTCCACCGTGCGCGATTTCGTGGCGGTGGGTGACGTAGGCATCAAGGTGATAGGCGCCGAAAGCGCCATGCCCGACGTGGAAATTCCCGTAAGGGTCATCCTCGAGCAGATAATCGCCAAAACGGGACTGCCGCCCTTCCTGCTGGGTCTTTGCTGGTCCTCGACCGAGCGTATGTCCTCGCAGCAGGCCGATATTCTCACAAGCGAGCTCGAATACTATCGCGGACTAATAACCCCTGCGATACTGAAAATCTGCCGCACCTATTTAAGCGGCGAGGGCATTTATTGCGACGTGGATATCGAGTGGGATAACATAAGCCTTCAGGATGAAACTGAGCTGGCACGCGCCCGCCTTTATAACGCGCAGGCGGCAAAATTGGAAAAAGAAATAAAGGGAGGGGCACAATGAACCCGATAGAAAACACGTTAAGGGAGGGCGAGCTCGAAAAAATCAACGCCTATTCGCGCCGCCCTCTCGCGGCAGAGGATATATACGTTTTCAGCGTAACCCTCTGTGATAACGATATCGACCGTGACCACGAACGCTTTTCAGATGATGCGCTCGACCGCCTGGCAGAGCTTTTCATAGGCAAAACAGGCATTTGCGACCACGATATGAAAAGCGATAACCAGCGTGCCAGAATTTTCAGCACGCACACTGAATATACGGGCGAGAAAACTGCCGATGGCAGGGAATATAAAAAGCTGTGTGCAAGGGCTTATATGCTCCGCAGCGCCAAAACCGAGGAGCTTATCCGCGAGATTGATGCAGGCATCAAAAAGGAAGTCAGCGTCGGCTGCAGTATGGCAAGCCGCGTGTGCTCGGTCTGCGGTGAGAGCCGCGCGGTAGGCTGCGTTCATAAGCCCGGTAAGGCCTATAAAAGCGCCGCAGGCAGGGTGATTTGCCACACCATTTTGGGCGATCCTGCCGATGCATATGAGTGGTCGTTCGTGGCGGTTCCCGCACAGCGAAAAGCAGGCGTCACAAAATCCTATAAGGAGAAAAAAGAAATGTCAACACCCGAAATTTTAAAGGCACTCTCAAGCGGTGAGGAAATAATCCTCGACCAAAAAGAGAGGGATAGTCTTCGCAGCTACCTCGCCGAGCAGAACGGTCTTTGCGAACTCGGTCGCGCCTACCTTGCCGAAAAGCGCACCGCAATAATCAAAAGCGGCATTTTCGGAGATCAGGTGAGCGAAGCGACCGCAAAAGCGGTGGTAGAGCAGATGAGTGCGGCTCAGCTTGATGAATTTTATCGTGCAGCCGTAAAAGCAAAAAACATTATAAAACCGCAGCTGAAAACTGAGGATGCATTATCCGCAGACCAAAACGGCGGCTTTATGATTAAGTAGAAAGGAAGAAAAATATGTTTGATTTCACAGGCTATGGTGAGAACGTTCTCACCTTCAAAACCAATGAGGAAAATTTAAATGGACCCGTAACCGTAGTGGCAGATTCCACCGTAGGTGCAGCCGAGGCAGACGCCGAGTTTTGCGGCATCGCGCTCTCGACTCGTTCGGGCGCCGCAAGCGTTTTAATGAGCGGCTATGTCCAGTTGCCCTATTCCGGCACTGCCCCCGCCTTTGGCGTAGGAACGGTCGTATGTAATGGCGCAGGCGGCGTTAAGACTGCCACAGGCGGCAAAAAGGTAACCGTTATCAAGGTGGATGAGGAAGCATCCACCGTAGGCTTCATTTTTTAAGGAGGAAAACTAATGAACTATCAGAATATTAAACTCGATAAAAGCATGTATGCCGTTCCGGGCAAGAGCTTCTCTCAGGTGCTCGAATCGCTCGATCCCTCGGCAGAATATGCAGGCACTCCCGAAGCAGGTCTTGATGCATTCGGTCGCCAGCTCAAGCGCTTTGATATCAAGGTAAGCGGTGCAGGCAGCGATAACGTAAGCAAGTTCTTCGCCACCAGCCAGTCGGCAGCGCTGTTCCCTGAATACGTATCCCGCGCAGTCCGTCAGGGCATTGAGGAGGCAAATCTGCTTGATGGCATCATCGCCACCAAGACTAATATCGATGGTCTCGATTATCGCACCATCACCTCCAACCCCACCGATTCCGATAAGGAGCTTATGCAGGTTGCCGAGGGTGCATACATTCCGCAGACCATTATCCGTACTCAGGAAAATCTCGTAAAGCTCAATAAGCGCGGCAGAATGTTGGTTGCATCCTATGAGGCACTCAAGTTCCAGCGCATCGACCTCTTCACCGTAACCTTAAAGCAGATTGGCGCTTATATCGCACGCCAGCAGTTCTCCGATGCCGTTCGCGTTCTCACCGAGGGCGATGGCAACGATAACGCCGCTAAGGTAATAAACGCTGCACAGTCGGGCACACTTGCCTATTCGGACCTCATCAATCTCTTAAACGGTCTCGATCCCTACGGCATGACCACCCTCATCGCATCCCCCAATATGATGAGCAAGCTCTTAGAGCTGCCCGAGTTCAAGAACCCCAACACCGGCATCAACTTCCAGGGCACAGGCAAGGTTGGTCACCCCCTGGGCGCCGAGTTCATCAAGTCCACAGCGGTTCCCGAAAACTGCATTATCGCGCTGGATAAGCGTTGCGCCCTCGAAATGGTAATCGCAGGCGACGTATCGGTTGATTACGACCGTCTCATCGACCGTCAGCTTGAGCGTGCCGCCGTTACCTCAACCGTAGGCTTCGCCAAGATATTCACCGATGCCTGCAAGGTGCTCACCATCGCTTAAGCGGAGGCGATAATATGAACATAACGCTTTCGCTTTCAAGTGTAGGCAAGGTCTTCTCCTCCCTCTCGGGGGAGGAGGCTGCCGAAAACGAGGCGCTGCTGCTTTCGGCAACACGCAGTATCTGTGCCATGCTACGCCGCGGCAATTATAAAAACCGCGAAAACGAGCTTATCCATGCGGCAGCGTGCCTTGCTTTTTATCGCTATATTCTCGCCAAGCAGAGCGAGGGGATGTCCTCCTATAAGGCGGGCGATATAACCATAAACAGCGATATCCTCTCAGCGGGCAAAACCGCACGTGCACTGCTCGATGATGCGCTCGCGGCCATAAGCGATTGTCTAAAACCTAAAAATTTTTGTTTTAAAAGCATCTAAGGAGGCGCGCCATGGATTATAAAAAAGGACTTTATCGCCTGCTCGATAACTACGGCCGACCGACTACTCTTTATATAAAGGGCATCACCTATTCCGATAACGCCATAGTCCAGCTTATGCGCTATAAAAACAAAATGTATATCGATTTGCCGGTAAACGAGCTTGGCACCCACGATAACGGCTCCTATCTCTATATAGGTAAGCCCGATTATGATTTTTCAAAGCACTGGCAAGGAACTCGCGTTATGACCGACGGACTCGTTTTTATGGTCAAGCGTGCGCAGATGATCTATTGCGGCACCCAGCCGCTTTATCTCTGGGCGATACTTTATCCCGCGGTAAAGGATGGCGATTATGAGAGAACTTAAGGATATCCTAAAAGAAATAATGGCGGTAATCAAAAGCATAGAAATCCCCGTAAACGTCTCGCTCGAATTTGAAAACGGACTTATGGATGTACCGCTTCGCAAACCGTCGGTAGCGGTCGGCGTGCGTGAGGCAGCGCTCGATGCCGCCGCAATAGGGCTCTATTCGGGATTGTCGAGCGGTGCCGAGGAGTATTCGGTTCCGTCCGAACTGCAGGTAAGCGCCAATATATATCTGCCCAACACCTTCGATGGCTCCCTCTGCTACGACGTGCTTTCACTGATGAGTGCCGCGCTGATGGATAGCGGCATAGGTCTTTATAAGGTAACGGTTGAAAAAATGAACTACGACCGAACCTTTTTAAGTATCTGCCTGCCCGTAACGCTTCATATCCGCACACGGGCGTTCGGCAGCGTATAAAGGCGGTGTATTATGGATAAATCAACCTACGTTAAAATAAACGGCAAAAAGGTTGCAGGTATAACGGCGCTCAGCTCCGCATTCGACCGCGAATGGGAGGTAGCTGATGGCAAGCTGGTTATCAACTCAACGCGTATGATAATCACGCTAAAGCGCGTTGCAACAGGCGCCACCGATGGCATAAACCTGCGCGCTTTAAGCGATTTCACCTTGATTATTGCCACACCCTCAGGGGTCTCAACCTTCACGGGCTGCCGCTGGGTCGGCTTTTATGAAACGGTAACCGACCGCATAGTGGAAGAAATGAAGATAGCCGCCCTAAGCTATAGCCTTTCAGCATAAAAATAAAGGGTGGAATTTTTCCACCCTTTATGCAGATTTATATATGTAATTGAGATAACTTTCAATAACCGGCTTCGGAATACCCACCGCTTTGCAAAATTGCTCGGCATTCACGCTGTTTTCATCCCCAAGCACCAAGGCCGTGGCAAAAATATCGGCTTCGCGCTCATAGCGGCCAACAGGCAACTGCGTGTTTTCCGAGATAAAAATGCTGTTAAGCGAGCGATGCAGCAACGCGTGCCCTAATTCGTGAGCAGCGCAAAAATGCTTGCGAATACCACTAAGGGAATTGCTCAGCACTATAGCCTGCTTGCCCTCCGTTTCCATATAAAACCCATCAACCGAGGGCGGCAGCTCGGCAAACACCACCGAAACACCGCAAAGGCGGCATAATTCAAACGGATCACGCGTGCCATATTCACTTATGAGGTTTGAAACGAATGGGAAAATGCGCTCGGTCATTTGTTTTCTGGTGTCTCTCCTTTAATCATTCGGTTGGTCTTTAAGCATTATCTTGGCGGCAAGCTTCATAGCATCAAAAAGCTTTTCCGTGTCCTCATCGCTCAGCATGGTTCCCTTGAACATAAGTCCGCCGCTCTCTTTAAGTCTGCCGCGCAGGTCCTCCAGCGCACTCTCAACCTCGCGTGGGCCCTCGTTGTGTCCTAGCAGGTAATCGGTCGAAACCGAAAAAACCTCACAGATTTTTTTAAGCAGGGTATTATCAGGCTCGCGGCGTCCCTGCTCATACATTCCCACCGCGCTGGTGGAAATTCCAAGCAGTTCAGCAAGCTGTGCCTGCGTGTAACCGTGTTTTTGCCTTAACGTCTTCAACCGCAACGCGAAATTTGTCATAATAGATCACTCCTTGCGAGAATTATACCACAAAACGTGTGTATTTGTCAAGGCAATAAAATTCTCTAAATCTGACAAAAAAACAACCGTGTCATTTAGCTAATAACACGAAATGTGTGAAAACGCATTAAAATATCTTGAAAAATAACACGATATGTGTTAAGGTAAAATTACCGATAAGCGATCCCCGTTTTGTTTATCGGCATTTTTAAGCCAATAAATCACACGCTATGTGTGGAAAGGACAAGAAAATGAGTTTAAAAGAATTAGGAAACGAATATCTCAAGCAGTACAGAACCGTCCGCGATCGCATAAATTCCATCCGCAGCGAAATGAAAGGACTTTCCAAAAAACAGCAATATCTGTGCAACTGCAGAATACTGCAGCTGAGCGAGGTAGCAACGTCGCTTAAAATAACGGGCGAGCATCTCATAAGCTATTATGGTGGCGCCCATGAATAGAACCACCTTCAGCCTTGAGGTGTTTGGCGAGGAGGTATCAAAAGCCGCGGCGAATTTACGCTCCGATAACAGCGAATACATAGCATATTTGAAAAAGCTTTTGCGGCGAGCAATATCAGAGGAGCTCACCGAATGCCAGCGGCAGGCGGTTGTGGGCTTTTATTTCGAGAACAAAAGCGTAACAAAAATGGCGGCAGAGCAGGGAGTTAATAAATCCACCGTTTCGCGAAATCTCCACCGCGCGAGAGAAAAACTATCGCTCTCATTGCGCTACGGATTATCGCCGCTCTATCTCGACCGTGATTAGATTATATAAAAAGCAGAGTACGCAAAACCGTACTCTGCTTTTGTTATTCGGGGATATATGCTTCAAGGCGGTATATCGGCTGACCCTTAGAGGAAAAAAGCCGCTCGTATTCGGTTTCGATATTGCCCTGGAAACCACTTGCGTGCAAATCGAGCGAAACGTTTTTAAGCGCAAACCCGTTTTGCGAAAACTGCTCGAGCGAGAATTCAAAAAGTCCCATATTATCGGTCTTTTGGTGTATCTCGGCGCCGCTTTTTAAAAGCGATTTATAGATTTTCAAAAACCTTGCGGCGGTAAGGCGGTGCGCGGCATATTTCTTTTTAGGGAATGGGCAGGAGAAATTAAGATATATCCGCGAGATACTGCCGTTTTCAATAAACCTCGGCAGATATTCGGCGCTGCCCAGCAAAAAGCGGAGATTTTTTATTCCCGCACCCTGCTCGCAGGCGGTAACCAAAACGTTGGCAGCCTTTTCAACCGCCAAGAAATTTATATCAGGGTTTTGGCGCGCAGCCTCTGAGCAAAAGCCGCCCTTGCCGCAACCGATTTCTAAAAATACGGGATTATCGTTGCCGAAAAGCTCGAAAAAATCTATATATTTAGCATCGGTCACCGCAAGCTCGTTGCGGTCCTCAATCTCCAAAACGGTTAAATTCCCGCAGGCGGCAAGCCGTTCTTCGAGGTGTTTTTTCTTTCTCATGCGCATGCTATCAACTCCAAACCTTAGAAATTATATCATGGGATGCGCCGCCAGTCAAGAAAGTAAACTGTTGCAAAGAGTGGCGGGCGGTGGTAAAATATTTTAAAAAGTAAGGGGGTGTGAGAATGCAGCTGAGTATTAAGGATGGCGCCGTTGATTTATCAGGCGAGCCGATTTTAACCGATATAAATATTGATATAAACCCCTCGTCTCGCATAGGTGTTGTCGGTAGAAACGGCTGCGGAAAAACAACGCTTTTGCGGCTGCTCTCGGGTGAGCTTGAACTCGCACCGCGCGAGGATGGCAAAGAGGGAATATTTGCCGTGTCCGGCAACCCTGTTATCGGCACGCTCAGTCAGATGGCTTTTGCCGATGATAATAAAACACTGATTGAGGAAATGCGCAGCGCATACGGCGAGCTGATTTCCATGCAGGAGCGCCTAACCTTTTTGCAAGCGCAAATGGAGCAGTCGGCGGATGAGGGAGTTATCGCTGAATATACCGATTTGCTCGACCGTTTCACCGTCTTGGGCGGCTTTTATTTCGAGCGCGAATACGAGGCGGCACTTATGCACTTTGGATTCGATTCAGAGCAAAAGCAGCGCCGCCTTTGTGAGTTTTCGGGTGGTCAGCGCACCAAGATTGCTTTTTTAAAGCTGCTGCTCTCCAAGCCCGATTTGCTGCTGCTAGATGAGCCTACAAACCACCTCGATATCGAGGCGGTAACCTGGCTTGAGGAATATTTAAAAAATTATAAAAAAGCGTTTTTGGTTGTCTCGCACGACCGTATGTTTTTGGATAAAACGGTTGAAACCGTGTATGAAATCGAGCACGGCAAAACCACGCGCTACGTCGGAAATTATACCGAATTTGTAAAGCAAAAGAAGATAAACCGCGAGCTCGATAGCAAACGCTTTGCCGCCCAGCAAAAGGAGATAGAGCATCTCGAAACGCTGGTTGACCGTTTTCGTTATAAGGCAACCAAGGCGGCTATGGCTCAGTCCAAGCTCAAGCAACTTGACCGTATGGAAAAGCTCACATCCCCCGAGGCGGAGGATAAGCGCACCTTCCACGCAAGCATAGGGGAGATCGTTCGCTCGGCTAAGGACGTGCTGAACGTCAAAAACTTAACTGTCGGCTTCGACCGCCCCTTATCCACCATAAGCTTCGAGGCAAAACGAGGCGACCGCATTGCCGTTTTGGGCGGCAACGGCCTCGGCAAATCCACCCTGCTCAAAACGCTTATGGGCATCGTTCCCGCACTTTCGGGCGAGTATCATTTCGGCGCGCTTGTGAAGTGTGGCTATTTCGATCAGCAAATGGCGCAGTATCGCGGCGCCATCACCGTGCTGGATAGCTATCGCGCAGCCTTCCCCAATAAGAGCGATTTCGAATGCCGCAGCGCGCTCGGTGCGTTTTTATTCAGCGGCGAGGAGGTTTTTAAAACCCTCGATATGCTCTCGGGTGGCGAAAAGGTTCGCCTGGCGCTTTGCAAGCTTTTTGCCACGGCGCCTAACGTGCTGTTGCTCGACGAGCCCACTAACCATATGGATATAATCGGCAAAGAAACGCTGGAGGATATCCTTATGAGCTATGAGGGAACGGTTATATTCGTTTCGCACGACCGCTATTTTGTCCGCAAACTGGCAAACAAGGTGCTCTCCATCACCGAAAACGGCGCTAAATTTTATGAATACGGCTACGAGCAGTATGAGGCGGCAAAGGATGGGGAAAACCTTAAAGCAGAGCCGCAGGCGGCGCCCCGCGAAGCAAAACCCAAAAAGAGCTATACCACTCCGCTTAAAGAACGCTCACGGCTTGAACGCGAGCAAAAAAAGTGCGAGAGCGAAATCGCCGCACTTGAAGAGGAAATTGCCCGTATCGAAACCGAACTATCTCTCGATGAGAATATAAGCGATTATCAAAAGCTCACCGAGTTGCAAGCAGAGCTTGCCGTCAAAAACGAACAACTCGAAGCCGCATATTCCCACTGGGAGGAAACGGCAGAAAAACTAAATGAGCTATAAAAAACAGGACTCAAATGAGTCCTGTTTTTAATTATTTCTTAAGTAAGATAACTGCAACAATGCCGAGAATCAGTATTGCGGCGCCTGCGCCTATCCAAACGTAGATAAGCATATTGCTGCCGCCATCATCATTATCGTTGTTATTATCGGTTGCGCCAATGGTGGGTATCTTCGAAGAGGTGGGCTCCTTAATCTCAGAGGAGGTGTCCTTCGAAACGGTGTCCTTGGAAACGGTATCCTCAGAGGAAGCGTCAGAGCTTGTGGGCTTGGTGCTTATAGGCTTGGAAGAAGTCGCGGGGCGCGAAACAGTCGGCTTGGAAACGGTCGGCTTAGAGGAAACGGGCTCCTCATCGAGGTCAATTAGTGGGCAGCCTGCGAAAGCATCCTGACCGATGGTCGGTCTGTCGCCTGCGAAGTTAACGGTCTTGAGCGAAGCAACACCGTAGAAAAGGAATTTCGGAATAGATTCAACACCCGCACCGATATTTACGGTTGTAAGGTTCGGGCAGCCCTCAAAAACGGGGCGGTCGGTCGAACCGGCCGAATCCTTATGGGAATAAGCTTTGCAATTAAAATTAACGGTGGTAAGGTTGGTGCAACCCTTGAAAGCATTGAAATAAACGCCGTCAATCTCCTCGGGAATGGTAATCGAGGTTATGCCTGTGCAGTCCTTAAAGGCCTCTTCAGCAATATAAAGAATATCAAAATTGCCAAGATGAACAGGGACAACAACGTCGCCGCTTATCGCAGGGTCAACCTTAGTAAGGATGGCATTTCCGCCGGTCATCTCATAAGTAAAATAGCCTTCCTTTGTGGCTGAAGCTTCAAAGCTCATCGAAAAGCTAAAAAGCGAAAAAAGCAGCATTAAGCTAACTAAAAGTGTAAATAATTTTTTCATAAAATACCTCCTTAAATCAACTTCGAATATTTTACCATAGTATGTAGATTTGTGCAATCATAATTTAAAAAACAAAACCATGGTCACCGCCGCACCAAAGTTAACAGTTTTAAGCGAGGTGCAGCTCACAAAAATCGAATTAAACAAACTAAAAACGTCAATAATCTTTTCATAAAAAAGCCTGACGGGAGCCTTGTAGTGAATGGTTATCACTTTTCAAACCAAAACACTTACTTGTTGAAAAATGTCGCAAAAGGTGGTAAAATCGTTGTAGTTTAGAAATGAGGAATGGTAAGATGAAGCTTAAAGCCTATAGCGGTCATATCCGCAACCATAAAGCGCTCTGCGAGGCGCTCGGCATCGATGCATCACTTCCGCGCGCCGCGCGCGAGGAGGCTATTCTGCTCGCCGCTTATAAGGAGTGGGGAGGGAATATGGCAAACCATATTTATGGTATGTTCGCATTCGTAATCGAAAATGACGATGGCTCATTATTCCTCTGCCGCGACCAGTTCGGCACCAAACCCCTATATTATTACGAAACCGAAAAAGGCCTGCTCTATGGCAGCACCATTCGCGAGATTATGGCGGGCGAGGGCTTTAAAAAGTCGCTCAACCTTAAAATGCTGCAGATTTATCTCACCATGACCTATACTACGGGCGAAGAAACCTTTTTCACGGGTGTTAAAAAGCTTCTCCCCGGCAGATATATGACCTATAAAAACGGCGAAAAGAGCATCACCCGTTATTGGCGCCCCACCTATGCGCCCGATGAAAATCGCACGCTCGAGGAATGGGCGGATGAAATCCACGAAACCTTAACTCAGGTTATGGGCGAGGTTAAAGAAGAGGGCGAATACGTCGAGAGCTTCCTCTCGGGCGGAGTTGATTCTTCTTATGTTCTCGCGGTGTCGGATGCCGAGGCTGCCAACTCCTGCGGCTATGATGATAGCCGCCTCGATGAATCGGGCCTCGCTCGCACCACCGCCGAGATATTAAACCGTCGCTTTAATCGTTGCGTTATCACCCCCGAGGATTATTTCTCGGCAGTTCCCTACGTTATGTATAACATGGAGCAGCCGCTGGGCGATGCTTCGGCAGTTGCCTTTGCGCTTGGCTGCCGCGCCACCGCCGAGCATACTGATATTTGCTATTCGGGAGAGGGCGCCGATGAATTTTTCGGCGGCTATAATATGTATCGCAACGCCACGCGCTACGGCGAAAATCTCCCCACCTTCTATGTTGGCAATACCAACATTATGAAGGAGGAGGAAAAACGCCGCATCCTCAAAAAATATTATGATGATTTCGAGCCTATCGACCTTGTTCGTGAGCTCTATTCCCAGAACGAGGGGCTCGACCCACTCTCCAAAATGACCGATATCGATATTCAGGTCTGGCTTGAGGGTGATATTTATCTCAACGTCGATAAAATGAGCCGCGCGGCGGGCCTTGAGGTGCGTATGCCCTTAACCGACCTGCGCATATTCGATATCGCCTCGCGCATACCCTCGAAATATAAGGTAACCGAGCAGCAGAATAAGCTTGCCCTGCGCACCGCAGCGGCAAAGGTGCTGCCCGAGGAAATTGCCTTCCGGGGTAAGCTCGGCTTCGTTGTTCCCATCCGCGTGTGGATGGCGGACGAGCGCTATAATGCAGACGTTCGTGCAAAATTCCAGAGCGACTTCGCAGCAAAGTTTTTCAACCTCGATGAAATAAACGCCATCTTCGATGAATATATAGGCGGCAACTCCGATAACTGGCGCAAGGTATACGTAATCTACGCCTTCCTCGTTTGGTATGAGGAATATTTCATAAAGAGATAAAGAGGAGCAAAAAGGAGGCTTTGCTATGAGAATTTATGACGATAGCTGGATTTCCGACCGCCGCCGCGCGGTAATAGTGCCCCAACACGGCAGCGCGGAAAAAATAGCCGAGGGCAAGCAACTTTTCGATGCGCCCACCCTTATTTTCCAAACCACCATAAGCAATATCCCGAAAGAAATAGCGGGTGAGAGATTTTTATTCACCGATTCGTTTGCCAACATTGGAATGACGGTAAAAAAAGGCGGCTGGATGCTCATAGTAGTCGAGCGCGAGCCCGATATTCCCACTCCGAACGATATCTCCTTTTATCTTAATCATCAGCTCGGCGGCATCTTCCGCAAGGTTGCCGATTTCGATGAGGGTGAGCTCATGCCCGGATGGCAGACTCCGCTCTCGCTCGTTGGCGCCTATATAAATGAGGGCACCGATTTCCAAAGTGCCATCATCCGCGGTGCTTTATCGGTCGTAATGGCCGAAATCGACCCCGACTATGTTCCGATAAAGCAAACCGAGATGGTAGAGGAAAACCTCCGCTTATCACGCGTTCCCTCCCAGTATATTTCGGGCGATGCCTTGCGCGAGGATATGGAATATTATCGCCCATATAATCGCGGTTATCAGGCATGCCCCGCCATAACCCACACAGCGAACGGCACGCTCTATGCTGCCGTAATGGCCGACCCGTTCGGCCGTACCTTCTGCGGTGGCGAAAACTATTATGGCTATATTCCTATCTTGCGCAGCCACGATGGCATTCATTGGGAAAATCCCATCACGGTTTTCGATCCCGATAAGGATGGCCCCAGGCGAGTTTACGAGCCTATCCTTTTTGCCGATGGCGACCGCCTCTATCTCGTCTATTCCTATCAGGTAGGAATAGAATCTAACTATGCCGGCACCATCAGTTCCTGGATAACCCACTGCGATAACCCCGAAAGCGATGCCCCCGTTTGGAGCGAGCCCCGAATGATGTTCGAGGGTATGCTCGACCATCCTCCCATAAAGGCTTCGGACGGCAAATGGTATTGCACGCCCTATTTCTCCAAGCATTTTATGAAGGAATACTATTCCGAGGAATGTCTAGATAGGGGAGTGGGCGCCCGCCTTTATAAAAGCGATGACCTCGAAAGCTTCGAATATATCTGCACCACCGAGGGAGCAGATGAGAGCACAAGCGAGCCGATGCTGTGCGAAACGAACGGCGAGCTTTTGATTATCGAGCGTTGTGAATTGGGCAGCCGCTATAACCGCGCGCCGCTAGTGGACCCCGCCGCTTGGCAGGGCTTTAAAATGCTCCACTATGATAACCGCGATAATGAAAGTCCCGTTATGCAGTCGGTCTATTCGCGCAACTTCATTTATAAGCTCTCGTCGGGCAACCTCTTGCTCACCTACCACGATAACGATACTAAAACCCGCGATAACCTCACGGTCGCTATGTCCCCGGACGGCGGCATAACCTGGCCTTATAAGCTGCTGATAGATTCGCGCTTACACAGCTCCTATGCTGTGATAACCGAAATGGAAAACGGAGATATAATAATAATCTACGACCAAGGCCGTGGCCGCACTGTTCGCCCGGGAACGAGCGAGATTTTATCTGTCCGCCTGCGTGAGGAGGATATAATAGCGGGTGCGCCTGTAACCGAGCGCGCAGTGCTGAAGCGCCTTGTCTCTCGCTATGAGGAGGCGCCGCGCGAGGAGTGCTTCAATGAACAATATTTGGCAGCCGAGCGCATATTAGCCGCCCATCCCGAGGCAAAAGAGGAAATAGAAAAAGCGGTAGTCGCCGCCAAGGCAGTCCCCAACCTTGAGAATTACCTCGCCCTCTGCCAAACCTGCGATAAATTCATCTAAAGCACCATTTAACGTAGGGCAGGGGCTTGCTCCTGCCGGCTTTGGGTTGCTAACAATATTTTTGAGCACAAAAAAAGACCTCGATTTCTCGAGGTCTTTCTGTTTTATAATTTAGAACTTGCCGTTCTTTGCAGCTTCTTCAACTGCAACAGCGCATGCAACGGTCATCATAGCCTCGGGTTGTTACCTGCACCGATAAGACCCATCATCAGGGCGTGAGCGGGAACGGCAGAAGAGCCTGCGAACCGACGGCAAGTGTATTAAAAAAAGACCTCGATTTCTCGAGGTCTTTCTGTTTTATAATTTAGAACTTGCCGTTCTTTGCAGCTTCTTCAACTGCAACAGCGCATGCAACGGT